>JBDKUU010000143.1:0-7681 GCA_039679525.1 Phycisphaerales bacterium
AGCGAGTCGCCAACGAGTTGCTCGACGCCGGTGGCAGGGAGATCCTGCGAGAGTTGGAGAGGGACCAAGGGCAGGGCGACAGCGGTAGGGTGGCGCTTGCCCCACCGTCCGCGCCGGAGATGTCGAGACGGAATGAATCGGTGGAGCAAGCCCCACCCCGCAAGGTCCAGGCCAAGGGCAAGGCCTATCTGGTGGGGGCGGGCCCGGGGCGGGCGGATCTGATTACGCTGCGCGGCGCCGAACTGCTCAAGACCGCCGATTGCGTTATCATGGACAAGCTGGCCAGCCCGGCCTTGCTGGAGCTTGCCCGAAAGGACGCCGAGATCATCCACGTGCCCAAGCGGATCGGGCCCGGCTCGTTCACGCAGGGCCAGATCAACCAGATCCTGGTGAACAAGGCCCTGGAAGGCAAGACCGTCGTGCGGCTCAAAGGCGGCGACCCGTGCATCTTCGGCCGCTGCACCGAGGAGGCGGTTCTGTTGAACGAGGCCGGCGTCGAGTTCGAGATCGTACCGGGAGTCACCGCCGCGATCGCGGCCGCCGGGTACACGGGAATCATGCTCACGGATCGACGGTACAGTTCCCAGGTCGCCTTCATCACCGGCCGGGAGGCCGAGGGCAAGGAGCAGACCAATCTCGACTGGGACGTGCTGGCCCGCTTCCCCGGCACGCTCGTTTTCTACATGGGCATTGGGGCCCTGCCTTCCATCGCCAAGAGACTCGTCGACAGCGGTATGGCTCCCGAGACGCCCGTCGCCCTTGTGGCAGACGCAACGTTGCCGACGCAACGCATGGTCCAGGCCCCCTTGAGCCGGATCGCCAGGGAGTGCGAGAAGAGGCAGATCGAACCGCCGGCCCTGGTGATCGTCGGCCCCGCGGCAGCGGGGGACGCCAACCTGAACTGGTTTATGCGGCAGCCTCTATTTGGCAAGGGACTGGTCATCACCCGCGACGCCGAGGGGAATGTGGACTCGGCCCGCAAGATCATCGCCTTGGGTGGCAGGCCGATCGAGTATCCTACGTTGGCGATCCAGCCTCTGACCGATCGCAGCGAGTTTCTCCGCGTGCTGGCGGAATTCCCCAACTACCAATGGGCAATCTTCACCAGCGCCAACGGCGTTCGGATCTTCTGCGACGCCCTTCGCGAATTGGGCAAGGACGCCAGGGTATTCGGCGGAATGAAGATCGCGGCCATTGGACCTCGGACGGCGGAGACGCTCGAACCGTTCGGCATTCGGGCCGACTTCGTGCCCGAAGTCTTCACGGGCCGGGAACTTGCCCGGCAGCTCATCGGCTACACCGACCTGCGAGACAAGAGGGTGCTCCTGCTGCGGTCGGAGATCGCCTCCGACGAGTTGGTCGAGGGCCTCCAGGCGGGCGGGGCCGCCGTGACCGATGTCGCGGTCTATACGGCCGTGTCGCGCAAGAGCGACGGCGCGGCCCTGATCGAACAGATGCAGCAGGGCAAGGTCCAGTGGCTGACGTTCGCCAGCCCCTCTGCGGTGCGTGCGTTCTTCGAACAAATCCCGTCCGAGTCGGTACAGACCTATAGTCTCAAGGTTGCTTCGGTAGGTCCTGTGACCTCGAAGGAATTGGCCCAGTTCGGCGTGCGGGTCGACGTCGAGGCGACGGAACACACGATCGACGGCCTGCTCGACGCGATCGAGAATATTGAGAGAATCTGACGCTGGGAATGCGATGATCAACATTTCGAAGCTTTACTGTGGCCTGGGCGGCCAATCGGATGACTTGCGATATCGCAAGGGCCGCGACGTCGGCCCGGTCGTTGCGTACAACTGCACGAAACGATGCAATCTGCGGTGCCGGCACTGCTACAGCGCCTCCGACGGCGGCGTTGCCGAGAGGGAAATGACCACCGATCAGGCCAAGGCGTTCCTGGCCCAACTCAAGGACGCGGGGGCGCCCGTGTGCCTGTTCAGCGGCGGCGAGCCGCTGCTTCGGCCGGACCTGTTCGAATTGCTCGCGGAGGCCAAGCGGATCGGCCTGCCGACGGTGATCTCCACCAACGGCACGCAGATCGACGCCGACAAAGCCCGGCGGCTTCACGAATTGTCCCTTCGCTACATTGGCGTCTCGCTCGACGGCCAAGAGCCGTTCCACGACAAGTTCCGCCAGGTCAAAGGCAGCTTCAAGGCGGCCCTGGCCGGAATCGAGAACTGCCGCAAGGCCGGCTTGCGAACGGGTCTTCGCTTCACGATTACCCAGGCCAACGCCGATCAGGTTCCTGTGGTGTTCGACATCGCCCGCGACATCGGCGTGCGGCGGATCTGTTTCTATCATCTCGTTCGCAGCGGCCGGGCGGCCCAGTTGCTGGAGCAGGGGCCCGGCGCGAGCCGCACGCGACAGGTGCTCGATACGATCATCGACAGGACCCGCGAGGCGGTCGAGCGTGACCTCGTGGAAGAGGTGCTGACGGTCGGCAATCACGCCGATGGTCCCTACCTGTTGCTTCGGATGCAGCGGGAGAAGCATCCGGGTTTCGAGCAGGCCAGAGAATTGCTCGAAGCCAACGGGGGCAACCGCGTCGGCGACAAGATCGCCTGCGTCGCCTGGGACGGCACGGTCTATCCCGACCAGTTCTGGCGCAACTACCCGCTGGGCAACGTGACCGAGAGGCCTTTCAAGGAGATCTGGTCGAACACCGTAGACCCGGTCCTCGCGAGGCTCCGCAACAAGGACGCCTTCGCCGACCCGCGATGCCTCAAGTGCCGCTGGTTCGGTCTGTGCAAGGGCAACTACCGGTTCCTCGACTCCGACCCGTCGGACGCCCGCTGGCTCAACGAGCCCGCCTGCTATCTGACGGATGAAGAGACGGGGTTTACAGCGGACGGAAGCTGACCTACAATCTGGGGAAGTTCGCTCTCCCCGATGCGCGGTCGTGCCGGGCAAAGGGCGATAACCAATAGTAAATAGTAATTCGTAAGTAGTAAATCCTATGCCTTTTCCTAAAATCAGAATGCGGCGGCTTCGCAGCAGTGCGACGATGCGGCGAATGGTCCGCGAGACGTCGCTGAGCGTCAGCGACCTGGTCTATCCGCTCTTCATCAGGGCGGGCGAGGGACTCAAGACGCCGATCCCTTCGATGACCGATTGCTTTCATTTCTCGCCGGACCTGATCGCGGACGAAGCGGCCGAGATCGCGTCGCTCGGCATTCCGGCGGTGCTGCTGTTCGGCCTGCCGAAGAAGAAGGATGAGCAAGGCTCCGAGGCCTGGTCGGAGGACGGACCCGTCCAGCAGGCCATCCGCGAGATCAAGAAGCGTACGCCGGACCTGCTGGTCATCACGGACGTCTGTCTGTGCGAATACACCAGCACGGGCCACTGCGGCATCATCAAAGAGGGCACGGGGTCCCACAGGGGCATGGGGTTTCAGCCCATGAATCGTCGGCAGGATGCCGGCACCGCGGGCGCCTCCGGCCCGAAGGTGGACAACGACGCCACTCTGGAGCTGCTGGCGAAGATGGCTCTCTCGCACGCGCAGGCAGGCGCCGACATCGTCGCTCCGTCGGACATGATGGACGGCCGGGTCCGCGCGATTCGCGACGTGCTGGAGCGAAACGGCTTCAAGGACGTCGCGATCCTGTCCTACGCGGCCAAGTTCGCCTCCGCGTTTTACGGCCCGTTCCGCGATGCGGCGGAATCCGCACCGGCCTTCGGCGATCGCAAGACCTACCAGATGGACCCCGCCAACCCCCGCGAGGCGATTCGCGAGATCGAGCTGGACATCGGGGAGGGGGCGGACATGGTCATGGTCAAGCCGGCCCTGCCCTATCTCGACGTGATCCGGCGGGCCCGCGAGCGGTTCGATTGTCCCCTGGCCGCCTACAACGTCAGCGGCGAATACATGATGCTCAACGCGGCCGCCGACGCCGGCCTGATCGACCGCGACAACGCCATGATGGAAGTCCTCACGTCCATCAAGCGAGCCGGCGCCGACATCATCCTGACGTACTTCGCCAAACATGCGGCCCAACTTCTGAAGGCATGAAGCCCCAGGGTTTGTGAGGGACATATGAGAGGGCGACAGCCGTAGGGTGTGCCACGCACACCATCTGGAAGACGATAGAATTCTGATTGTGCTTGCATTCTACCGCAGGATGCGGCATGATGACATCTGCGGCGAGGTGGTGAACTGCGGACGTTGCTCGCCGGAAGCGATTGAGACATTCTTGTCCTGCGATTTCTTGAAGATAGGGAAGAGAACGCCGGCCGGCGGACTGGACTGTGCCGGAGGCCGCGGGCGGCGAAGACAACTTGTGCGGAGGTCCTATGATTCAAGCGAGAGCTGTCATCGTTCTATTGTTCTGCGCCGCCGTCGCGACGGCGGGAGAGGCCGTGTCGGGGCTCAACGGCAAGATTGCCTACTCCGGCGGGAGCATGGAAGGCGATTGCGGCCAGAACGGAACCGGGAGCGTCAGCCTTCCCCTCGGGGACAACTTCGGCCTTCAGGCGGACGGTCTCTACACGAACGTCTCGGATCGCGACTTCTACGGGGCGGGCGGACACCTGTTCTGGCGTGACTGGGACAAAGGGCTCCTCGGCGTCACCGGCGCGACTCTCCAGGAAGACGAAATCAGCGCCGGCCTCGTCGCCGCCGAGACGGAGTGCTACCTGAGCCGTTTCACGCTGGCCGCAGGGGCGGGCGTCGCGACCATCGATTACGACGAATCGGTCCCCTTCATCGACTCCGATCCGACCAACTTCTACGGCAGTCTCGGCCTGCGGTACTACCCGTTGGACGACCTGATGTTGGCAGGGTCTTACGTGTACGTATTCGACAACAGCCTGGTCCTGGGCGAGCTGGAGTACCAGACGCCGATTCACGGGCTGACGTTCTTCGCGGAGTTCGCCGGCGGCGAGAACGACTACGAGCACGCGCTTTTCGGAGTGCAGTTCTACCTCGGCAAGTCCAAGACCCTCATCCGCCGGCACCGGGAGGACGACCCGCCAAGCATCGTGCGACAAGCCTTGTACGCCGTCGGAACCTACGGCGCGGAGTACAACAAGAAGGGGAGGAACTACGCCGACTCGCACGACGCTGAATACGAGGGCGGTTATGGTTTGGTCGTGGAGAATTTCTATTCGTCCGGCTCGCTCGTAGTCGGCTCCGGCGGTGCGGTTGATATGGTTCCTGTCGGTCCTTGAGCCTTTCGTTTGACTTCCCTCGAAAGATCAAGGCATCTGCAGATGGGAGATCGTCAACTCTTCGGCTTCTTTTGGTAGCTCATCGGGATGACCAGGACCGCGCACTCGGCGTGAGACGCGACCTTCTCCGTGACGGCGCCGAAGAGGGCCTTGGGCAGGGCCTTGTGGCCGTGGCGACCCAGGACGATCAGGTCGATCTGTTTTTCCCTGGCGAACTCGAGGATCTGCTGGTAGTCCTTGCCCACGCGGACCTCGACCTTCATCTCCAGCCCCTCGGGCAGGCGGGAGCGATAGGTCCGGTCGATTCGTTCGTCGATGTCCTGCCTGGCCTTGTTGTCCACGCCTTCGACTTCGTAGATATACGTTTTCCAGAACTGGGCGTCCGATTCGGGGATCACGTGCAGCAGGTACAGCTCGCAGCCGGGCCGGCGGCCCGCGGCGTCCACGGCGAACGAGAACGCGAAGTCGGCGTTCTCCGAGAAGTCGGTGCAGAACAGAATCCGGTGGAACAGCGTCGTGCCCAAGTCGATCGTATCCATCGTTCTCCAAGCCTCCCAAGCATCGTTCACCGTGCGGCCTGCGAGCCACATTCATTCGCCGGCATTATACAGGAAGTCCGCAATCGGGAACTCGAAAATCGGGACAAAATGTCCCCGTCCAGGTGCATGACCGTTCTTGCGACCGGATCGGCCGGACGCCTTCCTCCATCCGATCCTCCGCGCTCTCCGCGACCTCTGCGGTTATTATTCTTGTTTAACCGCAGAGGTCGCGGAGGACGCAGAGAGAGGAAAAGGACGTCACGGCCGCACGTCATGCGGAACTGGCGGCCGGCGTTGGGCTGCCGCTTCCGCGGATTGCCGCCAGCAGTTGCTCGGACGGCGCTGTCTTGAGCAGGTAGGCGGTTGCCCCGGCCTTTCGCATCCGATCGGCGGTCCGCGGATCGTCGAACATCGACAGCGCGATGACCCGGATGTGCGGCAGGGTCTGCTTGATCTGTCGCGTGGCCTCGACGACCGGCATGACAGGCATGGAGACGTCCATCACGATCACGTCGGGTTCGAGCCGCTGCGCCAATTCGACTGCCTCTCGGCCGTTGCCTGCCTGCCCGATGACTTCGATGTCCTGCTCTTCGATCAGCATCGCCTCAAGTCCCTCGCGGACGATCTTGTGGTCGTCCACGAGCAGGACGCGAAGGCCTGCTTCGCCCTCCCGCTCGGCCCGTTTGCGTTGGGCGGCCGTCTTGGCTGCCGACGGTTCTCCGACCCATGGCGTCTCCACCGTGGTCTTGGCCGCCGGGTCCGGGACCTTGATGAGGAACACGCTGCCCCGGCCGGAGATGCTCTTGATCTTCATCGTGCCGCCGAGCAGTTGCACTCGCTCGCGGATGCTCATGAGCCCGAACCCGCCCTTGTCGAGGTCTTGCGGATTGAACCCCGCGCCTCTGTCCGCGATCGACAGAAGAATGTACCCCCGCCGGTGTCGCAGCCGGAGCCGGGCCTCCTTGACGCGGGCGTGCTTGATCACGTTGAACAAGAGCTCCTGGGCCGCCTTGAAAAGGAATCCCTTGAGCGGCTCGGAATGGACCACGACCGGCTCGCACGCTTCGACGTGAACGGTCAGGCCGTGCTTCGTGCGGACCTGTTCGGCCAGCCATTCGAAGGTTTCGCACAGATCGCTCTGCCCGAGCACGGGCGGGCTCAGCTCGTGGGACAGGCTGCGCGATTTGTCGATCGCCTGGGCGAGCAGATCCTTGACCTGGCTGGCCATCTCCTGCACGTCCTCGCCGTGTTTGGCGCGATTGACCAGCAACCCGGTATTGAACTTCGCGGCCGCCAGCATCTGCTGCAAATCGTCGTGGAGGATCTCGGCCAGACGCTTTCGCTCCCGGTCTTCCGCCTGAGAGAGCTCCAGCGTCAACTGCTGAAGCTGCCGGGCCCGTTCCTGAACTTCGCGCAGGGCCTTCTGCTGCTCGGTCACGTCCTCGAGGTTGAACACGAGAGACTGCACCTGGCCCTGTTCGTCGAGCAACGGCGTGATCTGCCAGTTCCAGTACGTCGTGCCTCGCTCGGACGCCCCGGCGTAATTGAACGGCTTGGCGTAGGCTCGGTACGACCGCTTGGTTCGCACGACCTCCTCGAAGATGGCACGATTCTCGGGGTCCGGAAAGAGGTCAAAGTGGTTCTTCCCGACGAAGTACTCCGGGTCCTTTTCGTCGGCCTGCGCGTAGGCTTCGTTGACCCGCAGGAAGTTGAAGTTCCGGTCAAGGAACGCCAGCGGCGTGATCGTGTGCTGGAAAAAGCTCTCGAGCATCTGGGACCGCGTGCGCAGCCGGCTCTCGGCCAGAATCCGCCGGGCCACTTCCTCGTGCAGTCGGTCGACCGTCGTCGTCAGTTGTTCCGTTCGCGTCTGCACCGTCTGCTCCAGCCGTTGATTCAATTGACGCAATTCCTCCTCGAGCCGCTTACGCTGCGAGATGTCCTGCACGATCACGATGTAGTGCTCCGGCCCGCCCTCG
>JBDKUU010000144.1:0-8623 GCA_039679525.1 Phycisphaerales bacterium
AAGTGATATAATAGGGGAAACAGGAACACAGGAGATTTGAGTGGTGAAAACCAAACTGATTCTGATGATGGCCGTTCTGGCCCTCTGTTCGATCGCCCGGGCGGATTGCCCGCCGGGGGACTTGAACGAGGATTGCCGGGTCGACGGAGTGGACTTGCTGCTCTTTGCGCAGAACTGGCTGGCCGGGTTGAACAGTCCCGCCGACCTCGACGGGACCGGCAGCGTGGACGGCAACGATCTGGCTCTGTTCGCAAACGAATGGCAGCAGGCGCAATGCCCGATCGTCATCAATGAGATCCTCGCCCACGCGCACGCCGAGGCCTCCGACTGGGTCGAGCTGTACAACGTCAGCAGCGTTCCCGTCAACATCGGCGGCTGGTTCCTCAGCGACACCGAGAACGATCTCAAGCGGTATCGGATCGCCGGCGGGACGATCGTCCCGCCGAAAGGATACGTCGTTCTTTACGAGACCACGCATTTCGCCAATCCCTTCGACCCCGGCATGCTGGTTTCGTTCGCGTTCACCGAGAACGGCGAGGGCGTCTATCTGTACTCCGGCGACGACCCTCTCTATCCCGAATACGTCGTCTCCGAGGTCTTTGGGGCCTCCGAGACCAGCTACTCCTTCGGCCGGTATCTCACGAGCACGGGGACCTACGAGTTCCCCACGATGTCTCAACTGACGCCCGGCAAGGCCAACGCCTATCCGCGCGTCGGGCCCGTGGTGATCGACGAGATCATGTACCATCCGCAGGGGAACGCCGACGCGGAGTACATCGAATTGCTCAACGTCACCAAGGAGCCCGTCACGCTGTTCGACTTCGAAACCGGCGAACCCTGGCGGCTGATGGACGGCTCGGCCATCGATTTCCGATTCCCGACCGGCACGCCGGTGACGCTCGATCCGGGGCAACATGTGCTTCTCGTCCGAGACCTGACGGCGGTACAGCAATACCAGATCCCCGCGGACGCCGTCGTGTTCGACTGGGGCTCCGGCAAGCTCGCCAATCAGGGCGAGAGGCTCCAACTGTTCAAGCCGGGCGACGTGGACGACAAGGGGACGCGATACTGGATCGAGGTCGATCGCGTCACCTACAGCGACGGCTCCCACCCCAAGAGCTTCTCCAAGGGGGTCGATCCATGGCCCGTCCAGGCCGATGGCCAGGGTCTGTCTCTCAATCGCCTGTTCCCCTCCCGGTACGGCAACGACCCGAACAACTGGCACGCCACGATCGCGACGCCCGGGGCGGTGAATGATTAGGAAGTGTGAAGTTTGAAGTGTGAAGTGTGAAGTCAGAGGGACGCGTCCTCAGGTTTCTTAGCGATCCTCGCGGGCAGACTCTGGCGAGGGCGGGTTGACCCGGTTCGCCGCTTCCTCGTGCTCGGGGCGCACCACGACGTTCGGCGGAGATTCGGTCCCCGTCTCCGATTCCAGGGCCTTGCCCAGTTCGCCCTTTTCGACCGCCTCGGCCGTTGCCTCGAGGCTTTCGCGTTTCACTTCCTTCGTCGGCTTGAGGTCCGCGTCGCCCTGCTGCTCGATCCTCTCACCGAGGATCTCGAGCAGAGCATCCGACGAGATCAGCTCGCGCTTGGCCGCGTGCTCGGCCATGATGAAGCTGTCGGCCGCAAGGACCAGGCTGCTGCCCGCGGCGACGACCCGACGCGCCAGCTTCTCGATCGCGGCCCGCCGATGCGGAGCCCGCGTGACATTTCGGATATAGACCGCGACGACCCGCCCGGGATGTTCCTCCACGATGCGAGTGTAGACCTCCGGATCCTGCTGGCCGCTGTCGCCGATCAGGATGAACGGCAGATCGCTGTACAGCGACAGCATGTCGCGAATCAGGTTGAGCTTGAAATCCCTGGCCCGATGCGGCAGAGGGTGCTGCCAGGTCAGGCCCCAGTCCCGCAGGAACAGGATCGGACCGACCGGAATCTCGTGCAGGCGGAAGAACCGATCGAGCACGTCGTAGAGGCTCCAGGGGGCCCGCGAGACGTAGAGCATCGGGTTGAGCTCACGGCCGGAGAAGCCGTGGTGGAGCGATCGGTAGAAGGAAGCTACGCCGGGGAAGGCCACTCGTTTCTCGGCGGTCTGGAGAAACAGGCGCTGCAGCATGGCGATCGAACTGGCCACGCGGGTGTCCATGACCGTATCGTCGATGTCGCTGATCGCGACGAACCGGGCGGCGGCCGGCGGCACGAAGAACTCGCCCCGCGTCGACGCCTGCACAGGCCGGACGAGTTGAATGTCGACGGGATGCCAGAGGCGATCCGAAGCCGGCGGCTCCGGCAGCCGCATGCGGATGCGAAAATAACCTTCGTGATCCGTGACGATCCGCTGCTCCGCGTCGCCAAGGCGGGCCTTGAGAACAGCCCCGCCGACGCCCTGCCGCAGGAAGGATCGCAAGCGGGCGCCCACTTCTTGCTGCGAAGTCGTCTCCTGGGGGCCGGACTCCCGGTAGACCCGGCCCATGAGGAACATCTCCCGTTGCGAGCCATAGCCTCGATAGGGCTGCACGACGATCGTGTGCCGGCCCAGCTTCGACGGCATCAGTGCCCGAACCGCCCCGCGCAGCATCGTTCCGACTGTCGCCAACATGATCGGACTCCCCGTTAATCAGGCGCCCCGGCAAACGCGCCGAGACTCCTCGGGAGTACCGTCGACGATCCTCGCGGGTTCTCAGCTTCTGATCGAACGACCCTGAGCAATTTCCGTCATAGAGTCGGAGAGCGGACCTCCGCCGGATCACTGAAACAGCTTGGGCGCCAGCTCAGCCAGATAGCCTCGCCAGACCGGCCAGCAATGGGTGCCTTCGGTCAGACGCCACTCGTACTGAATGCCCTTGTCCTTGAGCAGGGCCACGAACTCCTCGTTTCGCTTGAGCAGAAAATCGTCCTTGCCGCAGGCGATCCAGAGGAGCTTGAGCTTCTGATTGGCGGCTGCCGGGTCGTTCAGAAAGCCTGCGACGGCCTCCTGCGACGGAGCGGACGAACTGAATCCCGCGACCCAGGCGAAGCGGTCGAGGTGATTGAGGCCGATCGTGAGCGACTGCCCGCCGCCCATGCTCAGGCCCGCGATGCAGCGGTCCGCGGCGTCCGTCTTGACGCGATAGTTGGCCTCGACGAACGGCATCACGTCCTGGAGCAGGTCCCGCTCGAAAGCCCCCGTGTTGCCGCCGGGCCCGGTCGCGGAGCGATCGCCTGCGTGGCCATCCATCATCACGACGACCATGGGCCGGGCCTTGCCCTGGGCGATCAGGTTGTCGAGGATCCAGTGGGCCTTGCCGTGGACGACCCAGGTGGCCTGGTTGTCGCCGCTGCCGTGCTGAAGATAGAGCGTCGGGAAACGCTCGTCGGCTTTCTGGCCGTAGCTCGGCGGCGTGTAGACGGCCAGCTCGCGCAGCTTGCCGAGCGACTTGGAGAAATAGGTGTGGCTGTGCACCACGCCGTGAGGGACATCCTGGAAATCGCACAACAGGGGCGGCTGGCCGGGGATCTGCAGAATGCTCGTTCGCGGCTCGCGCATCGGCTTGATCGCCGGGTTGCCCGGGTCGATCATCTGCACGCCGTCGACGCGGAAGCTGTATTCCCACACGCCCGGCTCGATCGGGCCGACGGTGACGCTCCAGACGTCGCCCTCGCCTTTGGTCATCGCGACGGGCTGGCCGCCCCACTGCCCGGCGACCGCCACCTCGGCGGCCTTGGGGGCCTGAAGCCGGAAGGTCACGTGCCGATCCGCGGCCACCTCGGGAGACTGCGTGGACACCCGCGGCCCGCGAGGTTGCCCCATGGCGAGCGACTCGACGGAAACCGTGACGAGCAGGGTTGACAGCACAACAGCCCAAGTGCGGCGAGACATCATGGTCACCTCCAATCCAGCAAACCGGGTACGGCGTCGCGTCTCCCACAACGGCAGGCGCGACGGCTCAATTCTACCACGCGACAGCCGACTGTCTACACACGACAGGAAAACAAGTGCAATCCTCCCCGGATCTGGTATGCTGATCGCCGCGGTTGGTTGCGTGTGTCCCGCAGGCGTCTGTCGAGTCCGGAGTCCTGGAGAGAAAGGATCGGTCCATGAAGAGGATGGTTCAGGCGAGGAAAAGGTCCCTGGCGTTGGTCGTCGGCTTGTTGCTTGTCGGCGCGGGAGCGATTCAGGCCGAGGATTGGCCGTGTTTTCGCGGGCCGAGCCGGCAGGGACTCTCTCAGGAGAAGGGTATCCCCACCGAGTGGAGCGCCACGTCGCACGTCAAGTGGAAGGCCGCCATCCCCGGCGAGGGCTGGTCGTCGCCCATCGTGTTCGGGGACGACGTGTTCGTCACCACCGCCCTCGACGGCGGCAAGTCGCTCCACCTGATCCGTCTGAATCGCAACGATGGCAAGATCCTCTGGGACAAGGAAGTCACGCAGCAGGAGCCCAAGTACAAGCAGCGGCCCAACTCCTACGCCACGTCCACGCCGATCGCCGACGGCCGGCGGGTGTACACGGTCGCCTGCGACGGACAGATCCTCGCCGCGGACCTCGACGGCAAGGTCCTCTGGACGAACCACGAATTCGACTACTACAGCCAGCACGGCCTGGCCGTCTCGCCGGTCCTGTATGAAGACCTCGTGATCGTCGTCTTCGACTGGAGCAGCCCGGGCCCCGACAAGAGGATCGGCTGGGAAGTCCCGTGGGACAAGGCCCTGATCCTGGCCGTGGACAAGAACACCGGCGTCACTCGCTGGCGGGGCAGTCGCGGCAGTTCCCAGATCGGCCACGCGTCGCCGGTGATCGCCCGCGTCGGCGACAGCGACCAGCTCGTCAGCAGCGCCGGCGCCGTCGTCCAGGGCTTCGACCTCAAGACGGGCGAGCGGATCTGGACCGTGTCCAGCCCGGGCGAGGGCGTCGTGCCCTCCGGCGTCACGGGCGACGGCCTCTCGTTCACCGCCTCGGGCTTTCGCGAGGAGACCATTCTCGCGGTCCGCCTGGGCGGCCGGGGCGATGTCACGCAAACCCACGTCGCCTGGCGTGTGACCGAAGAAGTCCCGCACGTCCCGTCGCTGCTGTACGTTTCGCCGCGTCTGTACTCGGTCACGGACGAGGGGATCGTCAACTGCATCGAGGGCGCCACAGGCAAGATCCTCTGGCGGCAGCGTCTGCCGGGCAAGCACTCGCCTTCTCCGGTCTACGCCGACGGCAAGGTCTACTTCCTCTCCGAGAGCGGCAAGACGACCGTGGTCGAGGAAGGCCCCGAGTTCAAGCTCGTGGCCAGGAACGACCTCGGCGAGACCTGCTGCGCCAGTCCTGCGATCTCCCAGGGGAATCTCTTCCTCCGAACAGAGAAGTCGCTCTACTGCATCGGAAAATAAGGCAGAAGCTCGAAATCCGAATATCGAAATCCGAAACAAATTCAAAACCCAAAACTCACAGGCTCAAAACGCCTCGTCCGAAAGGGCGGCAGCGTTTCGGTCATTTGGGATTTGGTCCTTTGGATTTGTTTCGGATTTCGAATTTCGAGCTTCGGATTTCCGCCCGCGTCCTCGCCTCTCTCACTCTCGTCCGGACTGATATGGCGTACCCGATTGCGGCGCAGCGTCCGCCTTGGGCGTCGCCATCGTGATGGGCATCTCGACGGAGATCTTCCGCGAGCCTCGTATGACGCGGCCGAGCGTCTCCTTCGTCGTCTGCACGGGTTCGACGATCAGCTCCGGAACGCTGTACGTCCACAGGCACGACCGGTAGTCGGCCGGGTCCTCCTGGGGCAGGATCAGCGGCTTGTGCGCTATGCCGTTGGTGTCGACATAGCTCAGGTACGTCCTCGTGAAGAGCCCGCTGCCCCGCTTGCTGCTGAACGCGATCCATCGGCCGTTGCTCGACCAACTGTGCCAGCTCTCGCTCTGGTCGCTGTTGACCTCCAGCCGGCGGGCCTCGTAGCGGCCGTTTCGCTGGGCGGCTTCCAGATCGATCATGTACAGATCGCTGCTGCGTCGATAGGCGGGGAAGCAGCCGTAATCGCACATCGACACCAGGAGCCACCGGCCGTCCGGGCTGATCCGCGGCAGCAGGATGCTCCGGCCGGTGTCCTTGGCCGCCAGAACCGTCTCGGCCTGTCCCCATGTCCCCTGGTTCGGGTCGTACGGGATTCGCATCAGGTCGTACTGGACCTGGTCGTAGCGTTCGGGGATCGCGTTGCGATGGGTCCAGGTCAGCGGGGCGCTGCAGAAGTACAGGTATCGGCCGTCCGGCGACCAGGTCGGATACGTTTCCAGGCGGTCTTTCTTCGCCAGGTCGGGCGCCGTGCCGAGCCGCTGGCTCTGTGTGTCGTAGTAGGCCAGCAGCGAATCGAGGTCGATCACGTCGCGGACCTCTTCGTTCGCCGGGTGAAAGAACATCGCGACCTTCATGCTCGTGTAGGCGAGAATCTTGCCGTTGGGATGCCAGGCCGCATATCCGAACGTCGACGCCACCTTCTCGATCTCCCCGTCGTGCACGATCACCGCGGAATTGCCGTAGTCGCTGCTCCGCGTGCTCAGGAGCATCGTGTCGGGACGATTGTTCCGAAACGTGTGGCAGTTGACGCATCCGCCGCGGAAATAATCGTTCGTCAGGATCGCGGATTCGTCGAACGTCCGCAGGTCCCGCTGGTAGATGCCCATGTCCCGCCAGGCGGAGTCGACAGGGTGAATCCGACGATACACGAGCGTGCTGTCGATGCCTTCGTTTGCGACCGTCACGTGAAAAGCGTCGAACCGCCGCCAGCCGGACTCGGTCAGCGCGAGCACCTCGAAGTCAAGCTGTCCGCCGCGATGGGCACGGAGCCACTGCCGCCAGGGCCGCAGAGGAATCGCGATCTTCGACGAACGACTGGGAATGTCGCCGATCTGATGCCCATCCGAAAGTATCCGCAGGAGATAACGCGAGCCATCCTCCCGTACGCGAAGATTCAGCGGCGCGATGTTCGGCGGAATCACCACGTCCGCGTAGTTCGGCTCGACCTGAGGAAGCCGCCCAACGAACGTCGCCTGCTCGATCGAAAAGGAGAAGCCCGAGGCGGCGAAACACGCGACGCAGGCCGTCGCCAGGATCGCTCCCACGGCCAGGATCATCAGGAGATATCGATTGCGTCGGCTCCTCATCGATTCGCCACCTTGGTGCAGAAGTAATAGAAGAAGTAGCTCCCGCGGTAGTCTCTCGCCAGCGACGGAATCGCGGCGGCCATGTTGCTGCCGTACGACTTGGCGACGCCGCTGAAGTTCTTGAATCGCCGCTCGACCTCCGGATCGATCGCCAGCCCGCGGAGAACGTCCATCTTGTCCGTGCCATACGCGTAGATCACGATCGCCTCCTGCCACAGAGGCGGGATCTCCGTGCAGCCGAACTCCCCCCGCCGCTCGACTTGCTGCGCGAACTTGGGCAGGTTCCCCTTCAGGAGATACCACGCCGTGAGGTATTCGAACGCCATGCGATTGCGGCTGCCCGGCTGCGGCTGGGGCCCCACGGTCTCGCCCGGCTCGATCAGGGCGTTCAGCATCGTCTCCCTGTCGTAGAACTCGGCGGGAGAATCGGGCCTGTAGTACCGGACGCGCAGCCGTTGAATCTCCGCGTCCGCCACGAGGCTGGGGTCTGCATCGAGAACCGCCAGCTTCTCTCTCGCCCAGGCGTCGTGAAAGAGCGTCTTTCGCAAAACGCTCAGGTAGATCCTCGCCGCCTCGGTCCTGCCTTTGACCATGCTCACCATCGCCAGCCGCTGCAGGATCATCGGCTGCTCGCCGAAAGTCTCCAGACACTCCGTCAGGTTCTTCTCGGCCAGGTTCACGAGGCCCAGGTCCATCAACGTGTCGAACGCATGCCAGTACGTCACGGCGTGATCGTCCCCCGTGACCACCAGGGCCTCCGGTTGCTGAGCGTACAGGAACATGTCCCTGCCAAGCTGCCCGGTGTGGTAGAGAGCCCGATCGACCGCGTTCAAAGTACACGCGTTGGCCGGACAACGGTTCGCCGCCGCCAGGACCTCCGGCCACATCCGCCGGCAGGCGTAGTCATGGACCTTCAGCAGAGCCCTCTGCCCCCCGTCCGGCGAGAGCGCAGCCGCCGCCCCGCCGACGACGAACAGCCCGAACGTGCCCAGGGCCCATCCGGCAGCGGGCCTCTGCACGAAACGGGAGACGGCGCCGGCATGAGGCGCGCCGGCCGCCGGGCGTCCGTCCGCCAGAAAACGCCAGAACGTCGCGGCCAGGACACCCGCGATCGGGAACAAGTATGCGACATAAGCCGCGACGACCATCTTCTCGCGACTTGGCGAGCCGACGATCCGCCAGGAGACGGGGAGCAGCTCCGTGTAGGCATTGACGACGCTGATGCGATAGACCAGCACGCCCAGGACGTACGGCAGCACGAACCCGACGATCAGATAGAGCCCGCTCTGACGCCATCGTCGCCGTCCCAACTCGTACGCGGCGCACAGGGCCGCGAAGGGAAGAAACGCCGCGGCGCCCGCCAGGTACAGAATCGCCGAAAGCCCGATGAAAACGCCGGCGTCGCTGCGGGCCCGGCCTGCCGCCTGCACGTACAGACTCGCGAACAAGACGGACGCCAGGGCCCCCATGAACAGGGGCAGGTGATACCCGTACCTCGCGTAGG
>JBDKUU010000145.1:0-3534 GCA_039679525.1 Phycisphaerales bacterium
AACACGATGGTGATGTCGATCCTGGAGCGGTATCGCGAGATCGGGATCATGAAAGCGGTGGGGGCCACCGACGGCGACGTGCAGCGGATCTTCCTGTTCGAGTCCGGCGCGATCGGCTTGCTCGGCGGGACGTTCGGCCTGGCGCTGGCGGCAGCAGTGAGCTTCATCATCAATGAAGTGGTCAACGCGATCATGGTCCGCCAGCACGCCCCTCGCATGTCCTACTTCGACTTCCCCTGGTGGCTCTGCCTGGGCGCGATCCTCTTCTCGATCCTTGTGAGCCTTCTGGCCGGTCTCTACCCAACGCGCCGGGCCGCCCGCGTCGACCCGGTCGTCGCTCTGCGGCACGATTGACCCGGAAGACAAGAATCAACTCGCGTAGAGACGCAGGGGACGCAGAGGAGAGGGGAACCGCAGATGAACGCCGATGAACGCGGATAAGAGGAAGAAGGGCTCACACGGAGACACGAAGCCGCCAAGAAGAGAGGAGGCATCGCAGTCTCCGATCTTTGTGGCTCTGGGGCTTTGTGTGAGGCTGGCCTTCTTATCGACGAAATGGCTCGTCGAGGCGTTTCTCGATCCACTCCCGGCTGAGCCGGATCTTGTACTGATCGTGTCTCATGTTCGGCGGCACAGGCTGCGCCAAGGCCCGCTTGTAGCACTCGACGGCTTTGTCCCGCTGGCCAAGCAGGTCGAAGAGGTGACCCTGCCATGTGATGGCGGCTGAGACGCGGGCCGGGTCGCTCCTGTCGCAGGATTCCACCCTCGCGAATGCCTCCATGGCCTCCTGGTAGTATTTGCCGTCATACAGCGCCAGGCCCAGCTTGAACCACGCGCCCATGTCCGGGTAGTCGCTCTCCTTTACTTTCTTGAACACGGCGAGCGCCTTCTCGCCCGCGCCGGACCAGGGCAACTCATTGACGGCTGCAGAGATCTCCCTTGCGTGAGGCGACGGAGGCGGGACGATCATGGGGAGCGACTCGTCCGGGTCCAGGCGGACTTCCTTCAAGGGAGAGCGGCTCTCGAATCGAAGGGTGTCCGTGTCGTGGAGACGATTCGTGAACAGCCGCTGGGACGAGCCGTCCTCGAAGCGGGCCTCGACCGGGACGGGCATCGTCAGCGTGCCGAGACAGCGGACCTGGACTTCCGTGGTGCAGACGTCGCCTTTGCGGCAGTCCTGGGAGGCGATCTCATACGCGAGATATCTGTTGGAGTTGACCCACTGGTCGAAGAACCACGTCAGATCCTGCCCGCTCTCCTGCTCGCAGACCGCCTGGAAGTCCGCCAGGCCCATTCGCCGGCCCGCGAAACGCTTCAGGCATTGACCGTAGATTCGGCCGAACGTCTCGGGACCCAGCACGCAGTCGAGGGTGCTGACGATGGCGAACCCTTTGCCATGGATCACCACGTTGTTGAAGTCGAATTTGATCTGGGACATCTCCTCTTCGGATCGGCTCACGGTCGTGTCGAGTCCCTGTCTTGCCCCCTCGATGTAACGGGCCACGAGTTCCTTGTGCTTCTCCGCACTGAGGCCCCTCGCCCGACAGTACTCGCGGTCCATGTAGATGCCCAGCCCGATCCAGAGCCAGCCGGGATCGTCCTTCTCCAGCACGTGCCGGCCCCAGTACTGATGGCCGATCTCGTGAGCGGTGATCCATCGCCAGTGGATCTCCGGCTTTTCCGCCATCCGGCCCATGCCGTGGATGACGATGATGCTCGTCGTCATTGGGTACCCGCCGGCCGGTTGGTCCATGCCCGGGACGATGCTCAGCGATCGATAGGGGTAGAACCCGAATCGCTCGCGGTAGAAGCCGATGGCGTCCGCGGCGGTGTCGACGAGCAGTTCGGCGAGCTGCTTGTTCTTGGCTTCGTAGAGACATTGGATGGACACGTCGCCGGCGTCCCGCTTAAGGATCTCGCGGTTCTTTCCGAGGACGAAGCCGAAGGAGGGGGCGTTCTCGATGCGATAGCAGCCGCCGTCGGGATCGAATCGGCCGCTGGTGAGGACGACGTACTCCTTCGGAACGCTCAGCTTGACCTCGAAGTCGCAGGAACTGGCGGCGCCCCACCAGAGTTCAGGATACCACGCCGAGACATCGATCTCCTCAGGCAGATCCTTGGGAGTGGGCATCGACGCGCCGAATTCGACCTCGACGTCCAGCGACTCGCCGGGCTTGAGGGGCCTGGCCAGCGTGAAGTCTTTTGGAAATGACTTCATGGACGCCAGCGTGATGGGCTTGCCATGGACCGTGATGTTCATCGTCTGGGCGGCATCGGCTTCCGACCAGCCGATGGCGAGGGTCTGGATGGGGCGCCCCGTCGTGTTGACGAAGTGGATCGTCTCACGGCCCTTCAGACTCGCCTGTTCAGCGAGTTCAATCGCGAAGTTGATCTTGTACTGCGTCTTCGGCGCGTCCTTCGGCGTCCAGAAGGGAATCGGCGGGACATTCGGTTCACCTGCCTTCGCCGTCCCCATGAGACCGACCGACGCTGCGACAATTGCGATACAGAATAGGAGTTTGACCGTTCTGTTCATACGTGTGCCTCCCAAGCCGCTCGTTTCAGATATTTTCCGTCGCACGTCTCGTCTGACAGGAACACGATCGTAACGTTCCGGCGATTGCTGCGTCAAGCAATAAGAGCGACTTGCGTTCTGGCGACGGGCAGCGAAAAGCATAGTGCGAGGTAATCGATGGAGACGATGTGGCAGGACATTCGCGACGGCGTTCGGATGCTGCGAAACAACCCGGCTTTCACGGCCGTTGTCGTGCTGATTCTGGCGGTGGGCATCGGAGCCAACACCGCCGTGTTCAGCGTGGTCAACGCGGTGCTCCTCAGGCCTCTGCCCTATGCCGACGCCGGCCGCCTGGTGATGCTCCTGGAACATGGCGAGCGTTTCGATCCGCCCACCGTGCACGACCGGTTTCTCTTCTGGCGTCAACAGAACGAGGTCTTCGAGCACATGACCGGGTACTGCGGGCGTCGGCCCTATGTTGCCGGGATCGACAGGCCCCGATATGTCTGGGCGTGCAACCGCTGCTCGGTCGCGGATTCCTGCCCGAGGAGGAGCAGGCCGGCAAGGATGATGTGGTCGTCTTGAGTCACGATTTCTGGCAAGACGACCTCGGTGGAAGGCCGGACGCGATCGGCAGGACCATCGTCATCGATAACAGAATCTGTACCGTCATCGGTGTAATGCCGCCCGGTTTCACGTTCCCCATCGGGCGTCCTCGCGCGTTTTGGACGCCCTTGGTGTACCAGCGAAGTGCGGATTGGCCGTTGGGGGGACGGGTGTTCGGGCTGGCGCGCCTGAAGAAAGACTGCGATTTGGAGCAGGCTCGCGCCGGCATGGCCGTCGTGGCCCAGCGTCTCAAGCAGACCGATCCCAAAGCGGGCGACGTCGTGATCCAGAAGCTTCTGGATCGTCCGCTGGGGGCCAATCGGCAGATCCTCTGGTTGCTGCTCGGTGCGGCCGGATTCGTGCTGCTGATCGCCTGCACGAACGTGGCCAGCCTGCTTCTGGCCCGCGCGACG
>JBDKUU010000146.1:0-2626 GCA_039679525.1 Phycisphaerales bacterium
CGAGGGCGCCCAGATCCGGTTCCGCACCGTCCCCTCCATCACCGACATCGCCTCGGGCCGGCTGCGGGTCTCCGAGATCCGCGACGTGGACATCAACGACCTGCTCGGCCGGGAGGTCGTGCAGCTCGATCTCGATCGGATCGAGGCCTTCGCCCGCGACAAGGTCATCCTCGTCACCGGGGCCGGCGGCTCGATCGGCTCGGAGATGTGCCGGCAGATCTGCCACTTCAAGCCCGGGCTCCTGCTGCTGGTGGAACAGGCGGAGAATCCGCTGTTCTACATCGAACGGGACCTGCGGCGTCAGTTCCCCTCCGTTCAGACCCAAGCCCTGATCTGCGATATCACGGACCGGGCCCGGGTCGAGTCGGTTTTCACGCTGTACAAGCCCCAGGTGGTGATTCACGCCGCCGCGCACAAGCACGTGCCCTTGATGGAGCTCAATCCGAGCGAGGCGATCAAGAACAACGTGCACGGCACGCGGACCGTCGCCGACGCCGCCGACCGGCACCAGGCCACGCACTTCGTCATGATCAGCACCGACAAGGCGGTGAACCCGACGAGCATCATGGGATCGTCGAAACGGATCGCCGAGCTGTACATCCAGGACCTGGGCAAGACGAGCAAAACGCAGTTCGTCACCGTACGGTTCGGCAACGTCCTGGGCTCCGAAGGCTCCGTCGTCCCGATCTTCAAGAAGCAGATCGCCGAGGGCGGGCCGGTCACCGTGACGCATCCGGAGATGAAACGCTACTTCATGACCATCCCCGAGGCCAGCCAGCTCGTGCTCCAGGCCGCGGGCATGGGCCAGGGCGGCGAGATCTTCGTCCTGGACATGGGCGAGCCGGTGAAGATCGTGGACCTCGCCAAGGAACTTATCACGCTCAGCGGCTTTCGGCCCGGCGAGGACATCGAGATCGTGTTCACGGGCCCCCGTCCCGGCGAAAAACTGTTCGAGGAGCTTCGCATCGAAGGCGAGGACATGCAGCGGACGCGTCACCCCAAGATCAGCATCTGGAAGAACATCCCGATGGACCGCGACCGCCTGCGGGCGGGCATCGTCTCTCTGATCGACGCCGCCGAACGCCAGAATGCCGCCGAGCTGTCCCGCAGGATCAAGACCCTCGTCCCCGAGTACGCGCCGGGCAATCACGCCTCGGCGTGACATCCCCTCATGAGCCTTGACATGCAGGGTGGGGCTTGCCCCACCGTTACGCCGTCAATGCGGAGGGATCGGTGGGGCAAGCCCCACCCTACGACTGCGGACCACGCGTCCTCGCTCACCCGCACCAACAAAAAAAGCCGCTCGAATGAGCGGCTTGGGAGATCGAACTCATCGATCACGCGTTACACGTGACCGTTGCCCCCGACGGGACTCTCAGGAGCGTAGCTGTCCTGCGTCATGTTCTCGCGGGGATGGGCGTTGTCGTAGACTTCCTTGAGCTTCTTCGTCGTCAGGTGCGTGTACACCTGGGTCGTCGAGAGCGACTGGTGTCCGAGTAACTCCTGCACGCTTCGCAGGTCCGCGCCGTTGTTGAGCATGTGGGTCGCGAAGCTGTGCCGCAGCGTGTGCGGGCTGATCGCGGGATCGAGACCCGCCTGCTTCAGATACTTGTCCATCTTGCGGCGGACGCTTCGCGTGCTCAGACGCTGCCCGTGCTTGTTCACGAACAGGACCTTCGCATCGAAGTGGCTGTTGTTCTGGGCCCGCCGATTGCGGTACTCCATATAGTGCTGAATCGCCTGCAGGGCCGACGAGCTGATCGGGGTGATTCGCTCTTTCTTGCCCTTGCCGCGAATGTGGATCACTTCGCCGAGGAAGTCGATGTCGTCCATGTTCAGGCCGACCAGCTCGCTGACGCGGATGCCGGTGCTGTAGAGCGTCTCAAGGATGGCCCGGTCGCGTGCGCCAAGCCAGCAATCGGTCGGCGGAGTTTCGAGAAGTCGCTTGACCTCTTCGAACTCCAGGAAGCGAGGCAGTTTCTTCTCCTGCTTGGGAGTGCGGATCGCGCTGAGCGGGTTGGAGTCCCGGCGGCCGGTCTTGACCACGAACTTGTAGAAGCTTCGCAGCGTGGCCAGCTTGCGGGCGATCGTGGCCTTCGAGTACCCCTTGTCGTTCAGGAACGCCAGGTAGGTCCTCGCCTCGTCCACGTCGACGGCCAGCAGCTTCTGGTCGATTTCCTGCTCGGTCTGGGTGGCGACCGCCGTGGCGACGCCGCCGTCGTGGTGACTGAGAGGAGACAGATCCGAGGGGGAGCTATCCGACGGGCTGTTCAGCAGGAACTCGGAGAACTGCGCCAGGTCGGCGCCGTAGCACTTGGCCGTGTGCTCCGAGAACCGCTTCTCGAATTTGAGGTAGTGCAGGAACTGTTCAACAATCGCACTGCTTTCGTCCATAGTCCACCTGTTTATCTGATCCATCGGCATCATCGACCACCTTTATCCTTGACGACTTACGATTTGTGACTGACTGTTCGCGATCGACAATTCACAGCCAACAGCACAGGAATCGCGAATAGTGAATGATCCTTTCTCAGGGCGTCGCCCGGACGTCCGAATCCTCCTGAAGGAGCTGTTCAGCACAGCCGATCAGGGACTGCGTCAGCTTGAAGCTGATCACAGCCGCATC
>JBDKUU010000147.1:0-1685 GCA_039679525.1 Phycisphaerales bacterium
CCGGAAGGGCGCAGCAAGGACGGCTACTACGCGAAGGGCCAGAAGGTCCGGGTCAAGGCAACCGTCGTCGAACACGAGACCGACAAGAACGGCGAGCCGATCACTTATATCAACCGACCGAAGGCAGTTTGAGATGACTGATAACGTAGTCCAGATGCCCGCTCCCCTGAGCGACCGGGAGAAGATCGTCAAGCTCGCGGGGATGTTCCGGGAGCATGTCACGCTGCTCGGTCAGCAGAAGGCTACCACGGCCGAGATGATCCGGGCCTGCCTCCAGCGGCTCAAGTCGCCGGACAGCCGCAAGCGGGCCGAGGCGATCAAGGCGCTCGACGAACTGGCGACCATGCTGGAGAAGAATAATGACTGACAAGACGCCCATCATTCTCGGTCCCGGCCGCCTGTACTTCGGGGATAAGCTGCTCGGCGGCACTCTCACCGGCCGGGTGCCCCGTGATCCGATCCCGGCGGTTCTCCCCTCTGGCGAGTACATCGTGCCGAAGGAACGTGAGGTCGATCTCGTCGGTATCGACTACGGCAAGGTCGAAGCCCGGATCATGGCGCATATGACGATGCCGCCCGCGTTCGTCGAGAACCTGACGCAGGCGGTCAACGGATACTTTTTCGCCGAGTGGCGTCGGCTGGAAAGGATCGGCCGCTTGCTGGCGTCGCACGACCGGCGTAAGGTGAAACGGGGTCGCCGCCTCTACGACCACTTCCGGGCAACCCGCCTTGGTGGTCTGGGTCGATATTGGAAGGACTGAGATGTACGAAATCATTTCCTACGGGATCACCGCTGTTACCTCGATCATCGTCGGCTTTCACGTCGTCCGGCTGCTCGACCGCAAGTTCCGCCAACAAGCCCGGCAGGAGCCTACGACGCATGACCTGACGCACGAGGCCACCCGCGCCCGGCTCACCCTGTTCCTGACGCAGGCGGGGATCGTCGGCAACGCCGAAATCAGGGACGGCGTGGTCTACCCGCTGCACGAGGAACGGCTGCACCCGCTCGCCATCGTCCTCGGCAACGCTGCCGCGTTCGCCAGCCGCCTCAAGAACCCGGCGGCCTCGTCGCTGTACATCCGGGACTCGGTGCATGACAGGTTCGTCCTGCTTGCCGATCTCGATCTCGACCATATCCGCGAAGCCGCTCAGGTCATGCGCCGCGTGGCCGCTGAACAAGGAGTCAACAAGTAATGGAAAAGCCGATTCAGACTATCGCCGGGCCGTTCGACCGTGACCGGCTGGCGAAGCTCAAGGAAACGATCAAGGATCAGGACCGGGACTCGGTCGTGATGTTTGAAGGCAACGAACTGCTCGTCAGCTTCGGCCAGTATCTAGCGGAGTTCGTCGAGATCGAACTGGGCAAGCGCAACACGGAAGGATTGTGAGCATGGAAGGCAGGAAGATCGCGATCCTTGGTGCCGCTTCGGCGCTGAGCGCGGCCGCACTGACGCAGTACGCCGAAGGCGACGAGGAAATCCGCAAGACGGTGCGGGACAACACGGTCGAGCCGCCGGTCCCGAACGGCATCCCGGATCGCATGAGCATCGACCGGGCCAGCCCGCACTACGCCTCGTGCGGCGAATACGTCGGGATCAGGGTCAACGGGCAGGACCTCACCGGCCGCGTGGTCGAGTTCTGCGTCTCGGGGCGTTGGGCGAGGATCACGGACCAGCCGCGAGGCG
>JBDKUU010000148.1:0-9820 GCA_039679525.1 Phycisphaerales bacterium
ACAACGGTAGAACTTCTCATCAGACTGATGATCGATGACGGATGATTGATTGCTCAACGATCCATCATCCATAATCCATAATCAATCACCGGATGAACTTCACGTCCAGCATGTGTGTCGAGCAGGAGATGCACGGGTCGTAGGCCCGCACGAGCATCTCGAGCTTGAGACGGATCTAGTCCTCTGGCTCATCGAGGATCTGCGGCACGAGCGTCTCGAAATCCTTCTGGATGTTCGCATGGTTCTGGTTCGTCGGGATGCAGATGTCCGCGCCGACGCAGGTGCCCTTTCGGTCAAACTCGTACTCGTGGAACAGGATGCCGCGAGGCGCCTCCACGGCGCCGCTGGCTTTGCCGGCCTTCGGACTGACGCGAACGGTCTCCTGCCTGATGCCCCGGGTCAGAATCTCGTCAGTCAGATGAATCGCGGCCTCGATCACGTGCACCGCCTCGGCGAGTTGGGCCACGCTGTTCATGTACGGATTGCAGCACCCCTTCTGAAGCCCGAACTGCTGGGCGACGGCTTTGGCCATCGGCGAGAGCAATTCCGCGTTGTTGTTGAAGCGGGCCAGCGCCCCGACCGCATACGAATCGCGATGCCACTTCGTCCACTTGGCCGTCGATTGGTCGACCACGTGTTCGTTGGCCACCGTCTTCCAGTCGTTGACCGCCACGGTGTCCGGCGTGTCGGTCGAAGCGATCGTGCCGTGGTAGAAGGTGTACGTCGGCGGTTGGTCCTGCTTGAGCGAGATGTACTCGGTGGGCCGCTGGAAATTCGGGAGGTTGCCCGCCGCCGAATACACGACTTCCGCCACCGCCTTCAGGCTGGGGACGCACTTCTTGAGGCGGTCCTGCAGTTCGCGAAGCTCCTTCTCCGTGGGGACCTTCGTCATGCCGCCCGGCCGCAATGTCACGGGATGCGTCGTCCGCCCGGCGACCAGATCGGACCACTCATTCGCCAGGCGATGCAACCCGATGATCGTCTTGACCGCGTCCGGAGCCTTCGCCACCAGCGGCACGACCGACGGCGCGTTGAACAGGTCCGGGGCCACCAGGTACCCGACGTGCAGCACGTGGCTCTGGAACTGCTCCGAATAGTGCATGAGAAGCCGGACCTTGTCCGTCTGCTCGGAGACCGTGACGCCGATGGCGTTCTCGATCGCCTTGGTCGCCACAAGCGAGTGCGAAATCGAGCAGATGCCGCAAATCCGACTGACGATCGTCTGGATGTCCTCGTAGCTGCGCCCGCGGACCATGGCCTCGAAGAAGCGAGGGGCCTCGGGCACCTGCCATTCGAGCTTCTCGATCTTGCCGTTGTTGGCGTTGAGCACGATGTTGCCGTGCCCTTCGACACGCGTCACGTGATGTACGTTTATACTGATCTTGCCGTTACTCATAGATCGTGGGCTCCTGCTTGCTTCCAAAGAGAACCATCTTGGTCTTGAGGTCGTCGATGCTCAGGCCGTACCGGACGACGACGTCCTTCGCGGCGTCCACGTTCGGGTTGCTGGTGTAGCCCCGGCAGCCGAAACAGCGGAATCCGTTCGACGGGCACCTCGCCCCGCAGCCGGCCCGGATGACCGGTCCCAGACACACCTGGTCGTACTGCCACAGGCACGGATTGCCCTTGGCCTTGCACTCGACGCACACGGGATAGTCGGGGATCTCGGGCTTCTTGCCCATCAGAAGGGACCGCACAATGTACGTGAACTCCTTCCGATCGATCGGGCAGCCTTGCACGTAGTAATCGACCTGGACCACCTCGTCGACGGCCTTGGTCAGACCCGTGTGCAGGTGCGGCTTGCTCGCGGCCCTGCCGTAGACGCACTTCTTCACCTCGTCCAGATCGTCGAAGTTGTTCTTGAGCTTGTTGATGCCGCCGATGGTCGCACAGGCGCCGAGGGCGATCAGGACCTTGGCCCGGCTGCGAATCAGCTTGAGCCTCTCCTCGTCTTCCAGGCGGGTGATCGAGCCTTCGATGACGGCGATGTCGTACTCGTCGCTCTTCTCGCTCATCGCCTCGCGCCACTCCACGACGTCGGCGCCTCCGAGCAGGCTCAGGATCTCCTCCTCGAGGTTGACAATCTGGAGCTGGCACCCTTCGCAGCAGGCAAAATCGAATATCGCAATCTTGGGTTTCGCCATTGTTAAATCGCCTCCGGCAAAGCTGCCAAATCAGAATATCGGAACACAGGGCCGTCCATACAAACATACGTACTGTTGATCTGGCAATGGCCGCACTTTCCCACGCCGCACTTCATTTTTCGTTCGAGATTCACGAAGATGTTGTTGTGCGGCACATCGAACTCCTCGAGGGCCATGAGCACGAACTTGTACATCACCGGCGGGCCGCAGACGAGGATCTTGGCCGACTTCAGGTCGGTGTTGACCTTGCGGATCAGCTTGGTCACGACGCCGACGCTGCCGTTCCACGCCGGATGCCCTTCATCGAGCGTTTCGAGCATCTGCACGTCGCCGCGTTTGCTCCAGGCGTCGATCTCCGAGGTGAACAGCCGCAGGTCGTAGCTCTTCGTGCCTTGGAGAATCGACACGTCGCCGTAGTCGCTGCGGTTGTGCAGCACGTAATTGATGAACGACCGCTGGGGCACCATGCCGATGCCGCCGCAGATGAAGACCACGTTCTTGCCCCGGCACTCCTCGACCGGGTAGATGCCTCTGCCCAGCGGGCCGCGAATCCCCAGCTTCGAGCCCTTCTTCAGGTTGTGGATGGCGCCGCTGACGTTGCCGATCTTGCGAATCACCAGCTCGAACCCATCCTTCTGCGTGGGCGAAGAGCTGATCGTGATCGGGGCCTCGCCGATGCCGGCGATGGAAACCTCCACGAACTGGCCGGGCAGGAAGTCGAACATGCCGTCGTCCATCGAAAGCCGCAGGTACTTCTCCGTGACGTTCATCTGGCTGATGTCCGCGACGGTCGCCGGTTGCGGCAGATAAATGTCTTTCTTTTCAGCACAGCACTGACACATCAGACAACTCCTATAGAATTGATTATCGATTATGGATTATTGATGATTGATCATGGCCGCCGTCTCTTCCAGCGATCATCAACCATCCTTCATCAATTCTCATCCGATCCCGAGATCGTCGATCAGTCGGTTGTAGACGCTGACCGGATTCGCGATGTCCGGCAGGCAGGCCCCGATGCACCGGCCGCAACCGACGCAGGCGATCTGGCCGTGGATCTTCTGAGGCACGTAGGCCGCCTTGCGGTAGAGCCGGTGCCGGAAGCGGTCCGCCTGGTTCTTGCGGAACTCGTGGTTCGGAGCGCACTTGGTAAACCCGTTGAGCAGGCAGCCATCCCAGGCGCGGGCCCGCTGGCCCGTCTGAAGATCCCAGGCCACGTCGTCCTGGACGTTGAAACAGTAGCACGTCGGACACACCTGGTTGCAGGACCCGCAGCCGAAACACGTCTTGGCCCGCTCCTCCCAGATCGGGTGCTTGTAGGCCTTGGCAAGCAGCCGGGGCAGGTAGGCGGGATCGCACTTGAGCTCGTGCTTGTTCAGGGACTTCTTGTTGTGGGCCCAGACCTCCTCTCTTCGGCGAAGGGCCTGGGGATCGGCGTCCACGGCGCCCTTGGCGCGGGCCAGCAGATCCGCGCCCTTGGCCGTCGCGACCTCCATGACGTAGCTGTCGCCGATATCCGTCAGGAGCACGTCAAAGCCTTCCCTGACGACCGCGGTGTTCATGGAGGAGGCGAACACGTGATCGGAGGACCGGGCCACGTCGCAGGCGACGATCGTCGCGTTCTTGCGACGGGTCATATAGTGGGTGTCGTAGTTGTCCTGACTGAACAACTCGTCCATCTGATTGATCGCGATCATGTCGTAGGGATGCACGCCGAGCAGGATGAACTTCTTGTCATCCAGCTGCGACGCGTACGCCCCGCCCACCTCGAAGGTCATGAGCACCTCCATCGGCGGCAGGAAGAACTTCTTGGGCGGCTGGAGCGTGACATCGTAGTCCAGCCGAAGATCCTTCGCCGATTCCAGCGGGGCGAAATCGAACCGGTCACCCTTCGCCTGCACGCCGATGACGTTCTCCGTCTGAATCAGGGCGTAGACGAAGTCTCCGAAAGCACTCTTGGTTATCTTCTTCACACTCATGGGACAATCCCGGCTCCAAAAACCTCGAAACAGTTCTTCTACGCTACGATGCTCTGTGCCGCGAACCCCGTCCTGTCAGGGGGTGTTCCCCGGCGCCTCCGGTGGGCATGTAATAGGGCAGGCGGGCCAGCTCCATCGCGATGTCCAGGGAGATGACTTTGACCCGGCGGGGAGCGACGACCTTGCACGGGGCGAAGTTCAGTATTCCTCGGATGCCGACCTCGGCCAGCCTGTCGATCGTCGCTTGCGCCGCCGTCCGTGGAACGGCTACAATCGCCAGACTGACATCCAACTCGCTCAGGGCGTCGATTCGCGACGCGTCCTCGATCCGGATTCCGTTGATGACCGCGCCGATCTTCAGCGGATCGATGTCGAAGGCCGCCACGATGTCCAACCCGTATCCACCGAAGCCCGGATAAGCCAGCAGGGCCGACCCCAGATCGCCGACTCCCACCAGGGCCGCCTTGCGAATCACGTCCAACCGCAGAATCCGCTTGATCTCTCGCGCAAGCCGCTCGATGTGGTACCCCACGCCGCGGACGCCAAAATCCCCGAAGTAGGAGAAGTCCTTGCGGATCTGCCAGGACTGGACGCCCACGAAATCCGCCAAGGCCTGACTGGAGATGTGCTCCCGGCCGTGGTCGGCCGAAACCAGAAGGCCTCGCAGGTAGATGGGCAGGCGCCGCACCGTTTCGTCGGGGATTTTCCGATACCTCATAGCGCGCCACACTTCCTTCGTGCTTGCGTTCACAATCACAAGCCGACTATGTCACTATAGGCGCGGCCTCCCCGGAGTGTCAACCGCGTGGCGCTATTTTTCCTCGCCAACAAAGCCTGTGATTAACTATAATCTATTGCATATGAATGACTTACATTTATTATGCTTCATCACGAAAAATATGTAGCATCCATGTACATATCATCAGAATTAACGTACATATCAATCGCAAGCTACAATCGTCGATCAGTCTCCAATGAGCCGCCGGGTCCCGTCGACCTTGAAATGGACGAGGTATTTCTGCTGGTCGCCATAGTCCCGGCCCTTGCGGTTTTCCCGTCGAATCTCCTCGATCTTCTGCGAGTCCGTCTCCTCCTGGGTCCGGGTCAGATACAGCCGCAGGCCGTTGTAGCCCCCGTAGCCTGAACCCCCGCCCTGCTCGCCTTGCTCCAGGAACATATAGGCGGCGTGCGGATTCGTGGAGACGTTGTCATGGCTGAGATGATCGCCCATGATGAACGCCAGCTCGTCCTCGTTGATGATGTGCGGGCGGGCGTAGAGAGCCAGGTCGACGTTGCCCTGGGAGTCCGATGTCGCCAGAACGCCGATCCCTTCGGTCTTCTCGAAATAGTCAGTGAGACTCATGGTTTTCTCCTTGAATGATCGCTGCCAATGCAGTTTCCAACTCGGAATGCGTGAATTTGAATCCGGCCTCCATCAACCTCTTGGGAATCACCCTCTGGCTGGCCAGAACCGTCTCATCGACCATCTGGCCCAGCGCCAATCGAGCGGCGAATGCCGGCACTCTTGTCCATGCGGGTCTGTGGAGAACCTGGCCCAGCGTGCGGACGAACTGCTTCAAGGTCGCCGGGTGCGGCGAAGTGAGATTGAATCCCCCTCGGAGACTGGGGTTCTCCAGCAACAGGCGAATCGCCCGGATCTCGTCGTCCAGGCCGATCCAGGAAACCCACTGCCTGCCGTTGCCGACGTACCCGCCCAGAAAGATTCGAAACGGCGCCATCAGCCTGGGCAACGCCCCGCCCCGGCGGCCCAGCACGATGCCGCTGCGGATCGAGACGTGTCGAACGCCGTGTTTTTCGACCCGGGCCGCGATCGACTCGGCCCGCCGGCAGACGTCGGCCAGAAAGGTCATGCCGGGCGGGGACGCCTCCGTAAGGATCTCATCGCCGCGGGAGCCATAGTAGCCGACGGCCGAGCCTTGAATGACCACGGAGGGCTTGTTCCTCGCGCCGGCGATCGCATCCACGATCGCGGAGGCTCCGTTCGAGCGGCTTTGCATGATGCTGTCGCGTTTGGCCTGCGACCACCGCCCCTGAGCCAGGTTCTCGCCGGCCAGATTGACGATCGCGTGGGCTCCTTCCACCTGGGCCGCCCACAGGCTCGCGGTCCTCACGTCCCACTCGAGGACCCGAGCGTGCTCGCCCAGAACGCTCGCCGCCCGCTTGGCGTCGCGTGAGAGGGCGACGATCTCGTAATCATCGCAGAGCGACCTGCACAGCGCCCGACCGATGAATCCCGTCGCCCCGGAGATCACAATCCGTTTGGCCATATCCGGCTACTCCCCGGCCGTCAGCCGTTCGACTCTCTTCACATAGGCGTCCGGATCGAACTTGCGTTTCAGTCCGGCGGCGTTCATGTACCGGACCTTTCCGCAAACCGGGCGATCCGCCCAGGCCCGATCGTGCTTGCCGAAACACCAGGCGACGCCGGCGTAGCTGTTCGGATCGCGGCCGTCCAGCTCATACCGATTGTTCAGGTACAGCGCGATCCGGAATGCCTCGCGCGCGTCGCGCGTCCACTCCAGGATCTTCTTGCCCCAGTACATCCTCATGTAGCCGTGCATCTTGCCTGTGAGCATCATTTCCCGCTGGGCCGCGTTCCAGTAGGGGTCGTGCGTCTGCGCGGCTTCGAACTGCTCCAGAGCATAGACACGCTCCCGTTTGTCCCGGCTATGGAAATCCAGCGTCCGCATCGCCCACGGCGGCAGGCAATCGAAGTTGTCGTATCGGGGATTGTAGTGAACGAAGTTGTGGCTCAGTTCCCGGCGGACGATCAGTTCTTCCAGAAACGCATCCCTGCCCTTGCCGCGTTTTCGTCTGGCTCGCAAGGCCACCAGAAGCGGCGAGATCTGCCCGAAGTGCAGATAGGGACTCAGGTGGGATTGGCCGTCGAGGTTCGGATCGTTGCGGTCCGCAGCATAGGCGCTGAGCCGATTCGCCAGGAAGCTCTCCAGGCGACGCTCGGCCTCGTCGGCCCCGCCGCGAAACCATCGCGTCTTGCCCACCGAGTTGTCCACCTTGAGGTCGGCAATGAGACGATCGACATCGCTCAAGTCCACGCCGGCCAGTCTGAGCCCCAACGAGTCTTTGAGGACCTCCCGGGCTTTCAACTCGACAAGGTAAGCATCGAGTCTTCTGCGAATCCTCGGCCGAAATGTCCAGGCGGAGAAGTTCTCGTGGTCCGCCGCTTCTTCGACAGGGACAATCAGATTCGTCTCCACCTCGAACAGGCTGCATTCGATCGCCTCGCCCACCGCGGCCCGCCATTGACGCTGGATCTTCAGGGAGCCCCCGTCCACAACGACCAGACAGGCGTTCCGAGCCAGTTCCGGAACGCACGAGACCGGCGGCTCCGCCCGGACGACCATCTGGATGCCTCGATCGCGGAGATCCCGCTGCGTGCCCGGCAATCCTTCGAGCATGAAATGATAGTGACGAGCATTGGCCTCGGGGAAATCCGCCGTCAGGCCGAACGCGACGACGACCGGCTTGCCCAGCTCGTTGGCTTGATCGATGGCATACTCGAGGGCGTGGTTACAGCGAGCCCGTTGGGCCGCCTGCATCCAGTATAGCACGTACCGGCCTTCGCGAACGGGCTGTCGGTTGAGCCGTCTGATTCGCTCATCCTGGATCATCGTCCCGTAGATCTCCCCGGAAACCCCAATCGGAATCAGCAGCCTGGCATCGAGCCGGGCACCGAGATTATACAACCGGGCCGACGGCGGGTTCGCCGCGCCGACTCACATGCGGTTTTCTAGGACCGTGCGGGCACATTCCGGATCGACTCCGGGCAACGGCATGGAAACGCAAGCCGATCGGTCGATCTCGTATGCCAATCGCAGATTCGGGCTCCAGGCAGCAGATATCGGTGATTTTTCCGGCCCGAACGGGCTCTCGTTGAAATCGCGACAGCGCTGCAACTGAGCCGGGAGTTCTCGGACCGCAGCCGCGGCCGCATTCTGCTCCAGGGGTCCGCCCCAAACGCCGATTCGATATCCGAATCGGGTGCAGCCAGGCCCCGTCCAGGCACGGCCGAGGCGATCGAATCCGATCCGGTGCATGAACCCAAAATTGCCTGGGATTAGGAATACGTGTATGAGTCTTTCGAAAGCTCGCAAGCTGTTCCTGTGCACCTGTTTCGCGTTGATCGCCGTCGTCCTCCCGGCTGCCCGGGCGCAATACAACGATCATGAGGATCCCGATCTGTATCCGGGAGCCTGGTTCAAACTCGTGCTGGGCGGCGACGGCAAGGTCGTCGATGGCGGCGGGCACGGCTACAACAACGGCGCCTGGTACTACTACCCTCAGAGCGGGTGGTACCGACAATGGTACTACAACGAGCCCTACAGCACGGACCGCGAAGGCTACCTCAAGTACGAGGTCTACATCAAAGCCGTCGACCCGAGCAAGCTGACGTACGTCGAGATCAACTTCAACTGGACGACGCCGGAGTGGTCCCAGCTCGGGCTGAACCGTCCCCCCCTGCCCAGCGACATGACGACTGCCGACAAGGAGGCCCGATATACGGCTTCCCGGCGTGTGTACCTCGTGGACGGCTGGTACATCGGGACCGTCGAGCCGATCTACAGCCACATCATCGAGGAGTACAACCCGGAATGGATCTCGATCGACATCCGCGGGCGAAACGCCTACATGTTCCGCGGCGCAATGCACGAATGCCGGGACAAGCCCGGCGCCTGCTGCGACCGCCAGACGGGCGAGTGCACCACGACCTATGAGAGCGAATGCCCGGCGTCGCTGGAATGGCTGGGCCCCGGGACTTCCTGCGACTCCTGCACCCAGGGCAGCGGCAGCGGAATGGATTTCGGCGACGCCCCCAACAGCTACAAGACCTTCGCGTCGGCGGACGGCCCACGACACACGAGAGTCAGCGGCGTGTTCCTCGGCAAGCGACTCGATACGGAGGCAGATGGGAAACCCGACTCGACGGCTCTGGGCGACGACGTCCAGGGCGTCGACGACGAAGACGGGATCGTGTTCACCTCGGCTCTGATGCCCGGCGCGTCGGCGACTCTCGACGCGACCGCCTCGACGTCCGGCTACATCAACGCCTGGATCGACTTCAATCAGGATGGCGACTTCGCCGACGCCGGCGAGCAGATCTTCGCGGACGAGTTGGTCGCCGCGGGCATCAACAAGTTGTCCTTCCGCGTCCCTGCGACCGCGGCCATGGGATCGACGTTCGCCCGATTCCGGTTCAACACCCGCGGACTCCTGTCCTACAAGGGCCTGGCCACCGACGGCGAAGTCGAGGACTATCGAATCACGATGGCCGAGCAGTTCGAGCCGCAGACCAACTCGGGCAAAGGCGGCCTCAAATGGAGCCAGACGCCCAAGCGGTTCGACGCGGCGACGCCGTTCATTTTCAACGCCTGGAGCGAGCGATCGGACCTGAATCTGCACCGGATCATCGCGGATCAATGGCTGCACGAGGACGATCGGCCGGTCACCGGCATCCAGTGGTGGGGAGCGTTCGACGGCTGGACCCAGTCCATGCTCCCGCCGGACCTGCCGCTGGCTTTCCACATCGCGATGTGGACGGACGGCGGCGCCGGGCATCCCGACAAGCTCGTCTGGGAGAAGTTCTGCACCGATTGGACCTGGAGCCTGGCCGGCTATCACAGCGACCCGCGAGGACTCGCGGACGACACCTGTTTC
>JBDKUU010000149.1:0-4036 GCA_039679525.1 Phycisphaerales bacterium
AGATGAAGGTCGTGCCCTACCGCACGGCCGAAAACGTGATCGAGGGCGCCGTCGTGACGTTCGTGGATATCGACGTGCAGAAGAAGAACGCAGCGCTGACCGACATGATTGTCGAGACGGTGCGGGAGCCTCTGCTGATGCTCGGCGGCGACCTGCACGTGATCGTCGCGAACCCCGCGTTCTACCGGTTCTTCAAGACGACCTCCAAGGACACGCTGGGCAGGCTCATCTACGACCTCGGCGATCACCAGTGGGATATCCCGGAGCTGCGACGACTTCTGGAGCAGATCGTGCCCAAGGACACCAAGTTCGAGGGGTACTCAGTCACGCACGACTTCCCCGGCGTCGGGCGAAAGACCATGCTGCTCAACGCACGCCAGACGACCCTCAAGGGCGAGGCGACCAGCCGCATCCTCCTGGCCATCGAGGACGTCACCGGACGACAGTAGAAGGAGATTTGGGAAGTGTGATGTTTGATTGTTGATTTAAGGAAGTCCGGCTTCCGCCAAATCACAAATCAACAATCACACATCACAAACGGAGAACATGGACAAAGCCAAACCATCCCAGGACGAGGCGAACGACCTGCGGGAGCAGGCCGAACGGAGACTGCGGAAAGCGGACACGCCGTTGGCGGAGATGTCCGAGGCCGACATCGCCACGCTGGTGCACGAACTCCAGGTCCACCAGATCGAGCTGGAGATGCAGAACGACGAACTGCGCAGGACCCAGGTCGAGCTGGAGCAGTCGCGTGCGAAATACGCGGATCTGTTCGATCTGGCTCCCGTCGGCTACGTGATTCTCGACCGCGACGGGATCGTCCTGGAGACGAATCTGACCGCCGCGACGCTGCTCAACCAGGAACGGGGCCGGCTCCTTCGCAAGCCGTTTGGCCTCCACGTGGCCCCCGCGAGCAAAGACGTGTTTCGACATCACTACGCGGCCGTCTTCAAAACCCAACAGACCCAGGAGGGGCAGATCGAAATTCGACGAGGGGACGACAAGCCTCCGCTGATCGCCCGTCTGCGCAGCCGGCCGGTGATGGACGACGCCGGCCACGTCGTCCAGTGCCGCACCGCGATCATGAACATCGGCGATCTGGCCCGGGCCGAGCAGCGGCTTCGGGACTCGGAGCGGCGGTACCGCACGCTGGCGACGAACTCGCCGGACATCATCGCCCGCATCGACCGGGATATGCGAATCCTGTACGTCAACAAGCCCATCCGGGAGGTCCTGGACGGCTCCCCCGAGGACTTCATCGGTCGGACCCTGGAAGAACTCGGGGTGGGCGACTCGCTCTCCACGTTGTGGACGGCGGCAATCTCCAAGGTCTTCCAGACAGGCAAGCCCAACCAGGTGGATTTCGACTTCTCCAGCTCTCAGGGCGTTCACCACCACACCGCCACGATTGTGCCGGAGTTCGATGAAGACCGGTCGTTTGAGACGGTCCTGGTCACGATCCGCAACATCACGGACCGGGTGCACGCCGAGGAGATGTACAGCACCGTCATCCGCAGCCTGCAGGACGGTTTCTGCATCATCGACGGCAATGGGCGCTATCTGGAAGCCAACGAAGCCTACGCCCACATGCTGGGACAGGACCGCGAGCAGCTTCTGCAACTGACGGTCTGGGACGCGCTGGACCCCGCGCAGCACAAGGACCTGACCGATCACGTGCGAGAGGCTTTCAAGGCCGGCTGGGACAAGTTCTCCATCTCCCATCGCCGCAAGGACGGCAGCCAGGTCTACTGCGACGTCACGCTTCAGAGGCTCAACGGCGATCGGCTGTTCGTCTTCGCCCGGGACACGACCGAGCAGCGCAGAGGCGAACAGCAGCGGATGGAGAGCCTCCAGCGGCTCAACCTCGTCGCCCGCGCCACCAACGACGGCATCTGGGACTGGGATATGGCCTCCGATACCTGCTGGCACAACGAAACCTACGCCACAAATTTCGGCTACATGCTCGACGAGGTCGGCAAGGACACCGACTGGTGGCGCCAGCGCGTCCATCCGGACGACAGGGAGCACGTCTTGAGCACGCTCAACGACGCGGCCCAGGGCCAATCGGACACGTGGTCGGCCAGATACCGCCTTCGTCGAAAGGACGATTCCTATGCCTGGGTGATCGACCGGGGCTTCATCGTACGAGACGACCAGGGCCATGTCGTCCGCATGGTCGGTTCGACGATGGACCTGACCGAGCGGCTCGCGATGGTCGCCCAACTCGAAAGCGAACGTGGCAAACTGGCGGCCATCCTCGACACCGCCCTCACCGGGATCGTCGTGGTCGATGAGCAGGCGAGGATCGTCTACTCCAATCGCGCGGCCCAGGCCTTGTATCATTGTCCGATGCCCTTCGGGGAGTTGTTCGGATCGTGCGCCGGCATCGAGGCCTACCATGACAACGGAGAGCCCTATGCTCGCGACGAGATGCCGCTGGTCCTCTCGGCCACAAAGGGCGAGACGTTCAGCGAGGTGACCCTGGTCATCAAGCAGCCGGACGGGCAAATCCACCAACTGCTGGTCAACTCCACGCCGTTGCGGGACGCCGAGGGCCGAGTCACCGGGGCCGTCGCGGTCCTGCACGACATCACGGAGCTCAAACACGCCGAACAGGCCCTTCGCGAGGCGAGAGACCAGTTGGAGCAGCGGGTCCGCGAACGCACGGCCGAGCTCGACCAGACTGTCGAGACCCTGCACGAGCAGGTCGCCGAGAAGATCGAGGCCCAGGATCGCCTGACGCACCAGAACGAGATGCTCCAGAAGATCGTCAACAGCATCCCGGTCATGCTCGTTTTCTACGACGCCGAGGGCAACGTCGGCATGGTCAACGACGAATTCACGCGGATTCTGGGCTACACTCCGCAGGACGTCCGGGAAGGCAGGCTCCTCGATCTATGCTATCCCGACCCCGAGTATCGGCGCGAGGTCCGGTCTTTCATGCTCGCATCGCAGCCAGGCTGGCGGGATTTCCTGATCCAGAACAAGGACGGGAGCAAGATCGTCAGCGCCTGGGCCAGCATCCGTCTGGCCGACGGGTCCTACCTGGCCATCGGAATCGACATTCGCGAGCGGCGACGGTTCGAGGACCGCCTCCGCGAGAGCGAGGAGCGGTATCGCACGCTGGTCGAACTGTCGCCGGACGCCATCGCGGTCGAACGGGACGGGATCATCCAGTTCGTCAACACGACAGCCGTCAAGCTGCTGGGGGCCCGCACGGACGAGGATCTCATCGGCCGGCCCATCCTGGATTTGATGCACCCGGAGTACCGCCCGCGGGCGGAGCGGCAATTCCAGTACCTTCGCAAGCGAAGGCCCCTGCCGCCGAGCGAGGACCGCGTCGTCCGGCTGGACGGCACACCCGTGGACGTCGAGCTGGCCGCGATGCCCATCGTGTTCGAGGGCCAGCCCGCCAACCAGGTCGTCCTGCGGGACATCACCCAGCGAAAGCAAGTCGAGGCGAAACTCCAGGAGAACGCCAAGCAGCTCCAGCAGCAGGCCGAGCTGTTGAACCTCGCCCACGACAGCATCGTTGTCAACGATATGGACGGCCGGGTCGTGTTCTGGAATCGCGGGGCCGAGCAGACCTACGGATGGACGAGAGACGAGGCCCTGGGAACAATCAGCCACGAGCTGCTCAAGACGCGGTTCCCATCGAATCTGATCGAGATCACCACCAGGCTGCTCAGCCAGGGCCGCTGGAACGGAGAGCTCACGCATACGACAAAGGATGGACGCACGATCGTCGTGTCCAGCCGATGGGCTCTTCAACGCGGCGAGGGCAGCCTGCCGACGGGAATCCTCCTGATCGACCGGGATATCACGTTGCAGAAGCGCGCCGAACAGGCCATGATCGACGCCCAGCGCTTCGCTGAGAGCATCACGGACACGGTCCAGGAGTCGCTGCTGGTGCTCGATCGCGACCTGAAGGTCATCTCGGCAAACCAGACGTTCTACCGGGTGTTCCAGGCGCCGCCGGACGAGACCCGCGGGCGGTATCTCTACGAAATCAGCAACCGCCAGTGGGATATCCCCG
>JBDKUU010000150.1:0-7839 GCA_039679525.1 Phycisphaerales bacterium
TCGATCGTGATGGCTTTCTCGAAAGAGTGCAGCGAGGTACTGTCCGCCAAGCGCAGAAAGCCCGATTCCCCGTCGAGCTTGAGCACGCCTTTGGCGGCCGGGTCGCCGGTTTTCGTCCCGGCTGTCGCCATCACAGGCAAAAGAACGCCGAGCAGGAGACTGCCGATCGTGACTGATAACCGAGTTTCTCGTGTCATTGTGCTTCCCTCCAAATCAACCGCCGATTATGCGATGCCCCGCAGCAGGGCTCGGTACGCTTGTCGATCCGCCTTCCGTCAGAATCGCCCAATTATTGCTCTTGCTGTCCGACAAGTAAAGAACTCTGTTGCCTTGGCAAACGCGGGCGCAAGGGGTTCTTCCATCAGAATGGACAACGGCCGGATCAAGGGACCCGGCCGTTCCTCCGCTCTTTCGTCGATTGCCGAATGTCGATCTCAATTCTCGTCCTGGTTCTCCACGCGGACAAAGGGCGTGGTCATCCGTTCTTTCGCGTAGGGGCTTGGAATGTAGGCGAGGCCGAACTGCGCGTGTCGCTGCTCCTTGTCTATGCCCATTCCTGCGACTTTCTCGTACTTGGCGATCGCCTCCGCTCGTCTGCCGAGCAGGTCCAGCATGTGTCCCTCCCAGATCAGGGCCAGCATCAGCTTGTGCTGATCGTCGGCGGCCGTCTTCTCCAGATTCTGGAACACGGCCAGGGCGTCGTCATAGCGTTTCCCGTCGTACAGGGCGAACCCGATCTTGAGCCAGAGGCCCCAGTCGCTGATTCTCGCCTGCCACGTCGGATCGTACTTCGAGATGATCTGCTGGTTCGACTTGCGTCCCCAGCCCAGGCGGCTGACCCACTCTCCGAGCACCTCGACCTGCGGCGCGTCGGGCGTGAACTGGATCTGCCCGTCGGACTTGAACCATTGCTCCCAGGCTGCGATGGCGGTCTCGTTCTGTTCCTTTGTGCCTGTCGGATCGTAGCCGAAGTTCCGGCCCGAGACGATTCGCAGGCGGTTGATCATCTTGGCGACCATGTCCTGCTCGCTGGGCTTATACCCGTAGCGGAGTTGTGGATTGTCCGCGTACTCGAAAAAGACGCCGCCCGACGGAGTTCGCAGGGTTTTGATCATCACGGGCAGGCAGGCCTGCAGATCGGCCTTGGCCTGTTCCTGCATGCCGAGCCGGGCGTAGGCCAAGCCTCGTGCGTACTGGCAGAAGGGGATCGTATCTCCGCCTACCAGCTTCTTGAAAGTGTCGAATATTGCGTCGAAGTTCTTGATGGCTTGGTCGTACTGGCCGAGTTCGTAATAGGCTTTGCCGAGCCAGTACACGCACCAGCTATCCGTTCCAAGACCCTGTTCGAGCAGTCTCGCCGCTTCCGCATAATCGCCGCGGATGATCGCCTTGGCTCCCTGATTGAAGGACTTTTCCTTGTCCACCTGCGCGTTCTCCTCCTGCACGAGCCAATCCGGCGCGGCGGCGGCAGGGGCCCCGGGGCGTTTGTCCAGCACGGCGTAGCCTTCCGGGATCACGATTTCGAACGTGCCGGCCGGAGGCTCCTCATAGCTGAGTTCCGTCCTCCCGAAGGCGATCGGAAGCTTCGTTTCCGGGTCGATATAGCATTCGGAGTTCAATGCGGGCCACCAGACCTTGTGTGCGCGCCGACCCTGATACTCATCGTTCTCTTTGAGGATCTTGCCTTCGGTGCGGAGGTTTTCAAAAAACTTGCCCAGGTCGCTGATCCACTGAAACTGCTGGTCGTTGCGGTCGTACAGGATCACGGCCTTCTTGTCCTGGTGGTAGACGGCCGTGGATACGCCGTCCTCGATCACCATCGAAAAGGAACCGGGATGCTCCGCGACCACCGAAGGCGGATGCTGCTGCCGGTAGCGGACCTGGTATCCGTCTTCCCCGACCTCGATCCATCGCTCGTCGTTGATCTGGCCCGCCTCGTCGCGTCCGACGATGTGCAGGAATCGGACGTTCTCCAGTGCGGCGACGGTGTCTTCGATGGCGTACACGGACGAACTGGACCGGCTCCAGAAGGTCACGGCCAGCGCCGCCAGGGCGACCATCGCCGCGACGGAGGTCAGTTTTGCGATTCGACTTCTCATGATTCTTCTCCCTATGCCCGGCCCGTGCAGAGCCGGTCGGATTTCTATGGACTGTTCCTGTGCGTTCATGACGTCCGTCAACAGTCGGTCGCGTAGCGTCGGGCGGGCGGTGAAACGCAGATTCTCACGAATGGCCTTTTCGACTTTTCGTTTGGGTTTCATTTTTCCACCTCGCCGTTCAGCATCGACCGCAGCCGGTCCAGGCCGTACCGGTACCGGCCTTGAACCGTGTTGATGGATACTTGTTGCAGCTTTGCGATGTCCCGGAACTTCATGTCGGCCGTGAGCCGAAGCAGCACGACTTCCCGCTGCTCGTCGGGCAACTGGGCGATGACCTGGCTGAGCCGGCCGGCCTGCTCTGTGAAAACCACTTCGTCGTCAGGCGACGCCCGCTCGCGGACGGGCTCGATTCGTTTGCTCGAAATCGCAGCCAGCCGGCAACGCCGCCTCTGGCGATCCCGCACGCGGTTGACGACGCTGGTGGCCAGGTACCCGCCGAGACTGCCCTTGAGACGAAAGCCCGGCGAGGTCCTGGCGAACGACACGAACACGTCGTGCACGACGTCCTGTGCCTCGTGGGCGTCGTTGAGCAGGCCCGCCGCCAGCGTCAGCATCGGATCGAGGTACTTCTCATAAATCTTCGCCAACGCCTCGCGGCTGCCCCGCCGAAACTTCCATTTCAGCAGTTCGTCTTCCAGCATGGTCATCCGCTCACAGGCTCAAAAACGGCCGTTCTCACCCTATACCACGCCCGGCTCGCGCGTTTAGTATACCTCCGCCAGATTTCCCCCGCGCAAAAGAAAAGGCCGGGTCGTGCGGCCCGGCCTGCGGATGTTTGACGTGTGGGTCGCAGAACGATCACATCTGTTCGTACCCCGCCGGAATACTTGGCTCGAACACGCTCGGATCGATCGCCACATCCCACTGGAACTGATCGAAGATCGTATGGCTTGTCTCTTGACCGTGGAACTCGCCGTCGAACAGAACGGGATAACCCGTTTCGACGCTGACCCAGAGGCGGGCGACAAGGCTCTTCACATCGTTCTGGTGATCCGCCAGGAGAGCCAGGTCGGTGGTTTCGATGCCCTCGCAGAGCAGGCCGTCGATTGTCTTCGGCTCGAGTTTGCTGTACTTGCAGGCGAGAAACGTCTGTACCCACCACGTGGGGTCCTGATAGTTGGCGTGCTTGCGGTTGCCTTGTTCCGTCAGCGGGAAGTCCTCCAGTGCGTATTCCTTCTGCGCATAAAGGAGAACGACTCTCTTGCCGGCTGCCCTGTCGTCCCACATCGTCATCCAAAGCTCGCCTTCCCGGAAGCCGTCGGATCGATAGTCAGTGGGGGTCAGGTAGGTGATCGTGCGGTCCTTATCGGTCGTTGGTCGTTCCCGCCCTCGCAACTCCCGGTAGATGACGCCCCGGCTGGCCTGGACCCTCTGGGCAACTTGGCCCCAGGCGACGCCCGCGGGGGAGCCGCCGAACTGACTGATGCCAATGAGGACCGCGACGACGACCGCCGCGGCGACTGAAATCTTGGTGATTGGACTTCTCATGATCGTACTCCTTACATTCGACCCATTCAAGGTCGAGCGGGTTGGGCTTGCGGTTTCGTGGGCGACCAGGACCCTCTCCAGGATTCTCTCATCCGTCGCAGGATCGGTGTCGGCCGCCGCTTTTCTGAAGAACTCTTGTATGTCACGCTCCGGCTTCATGGTTTCAGCTCGCCGTTCAATAGGGTTCGTAATTTGGTCATGCCGTACCGGTATCGGCCCTGGACCGTGTTGATCGATGCGTTCTGGATCTCGGCGATCTGGCGGAAGGTCAGGTCGCCCTCCATGTACAGACCGATCACCTCACGTTGCTCGTAGGGGATCTGAGCCATCGCCTCGCTGAGCGACAGAAGCTCCTCGTTCAGGATGGCCCACTGCTCCGGCCTTTTCGCGGAGCAGACGATCCATTCCGCCGCCTCGTCCAGGCCGGAGGTCTCGTGACGTCCCTGGTCGCGCCGGCGGTTGCGAATTCGGTTGGCGACGCAGGTCACGAGGTACTTCCGCAGATCGCCGGTTGGCTGAATCCGCGAGCCCGTCTGGGCGAAGCTCACGAACACGTCCTGCACGACGTCCTCGGCCGTGTTGACGTCGCCCGCCAGCGAGATCGCCAGCTTGAGCAGATTGCGCCTGTACTTCTCGTAGATCCGCCGCAGGGCGTCTTGGCTGCCGCGTTTGAATCGCCAGATCAGGTACCGGTCTTCCATCATCGAACGCATCGCACCACAGAAAGATCTCTCTTCGCCTATAGCACACCGAACCCGCCGGTTTTCGTATCGCCAAAGGTGGATTTCTATCGTGTAGACGCGCATGTCCGCCTCCGCGCACAAGAAAAAGGTTCTTCACGGGATTTCGGAGATCATGGGAGAAGGGGCACGACCGAAGCGGTCGTGCATGGGAAGTCTATCGCATTGGGGCCTCCGGCTTGAACGCGAACGGAGCGTTCGCTTGCGGGATCGTCCAGACCGCGGAACCGGGTTCTGCCGACATCATGCTGCTGGCCCAAAGCGAAAAATGCCAGGGGTCCTGGGACGGAGTCCCCGATTCCCACGCATCAGACTCCAGCAATCCCGCAGTCTCGTGAAGAACAAAAGAAGAAGCCGGGTCGCTGGGGCCCGGCTTGAGATGTTGAATCGAGAGGGGAGGATCAACGGGTGGCTTGGGGAAGGCCGGCGGCCCAGAGGACCTCCGTGCCGTCGCTGAGGACGTACTGCTGTCGTGTGAATGCGAACGTGCGGCCCAGAATTTGCTCCTCATAGCTGCCCAGGTCTTTGCCCGGGCCGGCGTCCTTGAGTCGCATCAACTCCTCATGCTGGGGCCCCGTCAGGGTCCCGCGGCCGGTGTTCCCCGGCGGGATTTCGCCGATCTCCAGTGTGCGGCCGTCGGCGAGGTTGTACCTGTAAACCAGCATCTTGCGTTCGAGTTCGCCGTTGACTTCGATTCTGATCACCTTCACCAGTTCCCGCCGGCCTTGCTCGCTCAAGGCCCTCATCTCCTCGATGTCGCGTCGGGCCTGCTCGGGGTTCATCCCCGGGGCATCGTCCATTGTCACCATGCTCTGGCCGTCGGTGCTGTCGAAACGGTGGTGGCCGGTGTCGTCCTTGCCCAGATAGTAATAGTGCACCGCGCTCACCGCCACGGCGGTGACGACGCCGATTCCGACACAGATCAAAGCTATCGCGGCTACTCTTGTAGCAAAGCTCCTCATGATCATTCTCCTGATGACCGGCCGGTCCCGTGCCGGCGCCGGTTCGTTGAACTCCGCGTCGGCCCGTCGAACGCGGGCGAGCACTCGATCGTGCAGGGCCCGGCCCGCGGCGACGCGGAATTGATTTGTGATTGCCTTTTCGATGTTTCTTGTGGGTTTCATTTCTCTACCTCGCCGTCCAAGGTGGACCGCAGTTTCTCCAGGCCGTACCGGTACCGGCTCAGGACCGTGTTGATGGACGTTTGTTGCAGATTGGCGATGTCCCGGAACTTCATGCCGGCCTTGAGCCTCAGCAGCACGACTTCCCGTTGATCCTCAGCCAACCCGGCCAGTGCGCCCGCGAGCAACCTGGCCTGCTCGGACAGGATAACCGCTTCGTCCGGCCCCATCGACTCGCGGGCGTGACCGATCGATTCGACGGGGGCCGAGATGTGCCTTCGATGACGTCGCTTGTGGTCGCGAACGCGGTTGACCACGCTGGTGGCCAGGTAGCCGCTGAGGCTGCCCCGCACGCGGAAGTTGCGCCGCGACTGGGCGAAGGACACGAACACGTCCTGCACCACGTCCTCGGCGGCGGCCGCGTCGTTCAGCAGTCCCATCGCCAGGGTCAGCATCGGCTCGAGGTACTTCTCATAGATGAGCGTCAACGCGTCGTCGCTGCCGCGTTTGAACTTCCATTTGAGCACTTCGTCTTCGAACATCGCCTGCCCAGTCATACGGTTTCAAGAATGATCATTCTCACCCTATACTACGCCGGTAAGGGCATTTTATTCTTTTGCGACGGCGGGGGACACGGAGGAAGCGGGAAGTTTGAAGTCTGAAGTGTGAAGTGTGAAATCAGAGGGCGCATGAGAAAGGCCGGGTATGGCTCCCGGCCGGAAGGAAGAATTCATGCGGGACAGGGTGCCCGCTAATCTATCAACTGGTAATCAGGAGGGACGGCAACGTCGATTTCGCTGAGTCCGATCTCGACGTCCCATTGGAACTGGTCCGCCGTCGACGTCTGACGCTGGGAGTTGTCTGCCCGCACAACCTCGATCTCTCCCAGGACGGGGTAGCCGGTCTCCACACTGGCCCACAGCCGGGCCGACAGGCTCTTGACCGGGAAGTTGACTTTGGCGGCGACAGGGTCCGTCGTCTCGATGCCCTCGCAGACCACGCCGTCGATCGTCTTGCGGCCCAGTTTCTTATATCCAGCGGACATGAACAGATCGAGCAGAGCTTTGGGGTCCGACCATTCGCTCTGTAGCGATTGCGAATCCTTCTCGTCCATTGGCCTTGTGAAATACGCTTTTCTGTCGTGGTCGAGCCACAGCATGGTCTTGGCGTCCAGATTGAAGCTGACCATTCGGCTGGGCCGGCCGTCACGAACCCAGTCCGTCCGCGAGTACTTCGGGGAACGCCGGGTTGTCGCGCATTCATTGGGCCAGTCTTTGTTGGGGTTTGGGGACGCCGTGGTTCGTACGCGAAAGACCACGCCCCGGCTGGCTTCGACCTTCTTTGCGACCTCGCCCCAGGCGACGCCCGAGGTCTTGCCGGTTCCGAGGAACTCCACGATGCCCAAGCCAGCCACGGCGATGATCGCCGCGGCGATTCCCAATTTCACAGTCGCATTCTTCATGATCATTCTCCTTGTCGCCGGCTGGTTGAGGACCGGCGTCGTCTCCTGTGATTGTTCCTGTTCACGCAGGGCGTGAGCCAGCAGTCGATCCCGCATCGGCGAATCCAGCGTGTGGTTCAGCTTCGTTCGAATTGTCTCTTCGACGGCTTTCCTCGATTTCATGGTTCCACCTCGCCATTCAATAGGGACCGCAGGCGGTCCAGGCCGTAACGATATCGGCCGAGGACCGTGTTGACCGACGTCTGCTGGAGTTTAGCGATGTCTCGGAATTTCAGCTCCGCCTTGAGCCGCAGCAGCACGACCTCTCGCTGTTCCTCAGGAAGCGCGGCCACCGCCTGGTCCAGTCTGGCGATTTCCTCGACGAGGATGGCCGTTTGGACGGGCCCGACCGATTCACAGACCGGGTCCGCGACAGTATCGAGGCTCATAGCTTGCCGAGACCGTTGTCTTTGGCGGTCCCGAACGCGATTGAGCACGCCTGTCGCCAGGTAGCTGCGAAGGCTCCCCTGCAACTGGAGTCCTCTGGCCGACCGGGCGAAGGATAGAAACACATCCTGCACCACGTCCTCGGCCGCCGCCCGATTGCCCAGCAGGCCCGTCGCCAGGGTGAGCATGGCGTCGACGTACTTCTCGTACACCTCGGCCAACGCCTCCGGGCTGCCCCGTCTGAGCTTCCACTTGAGCCATCTGTCTTCCAGCATTCGTCGTTCGCTCACGCCATTTCAAGAATGATCATTCTCATATAATAGCACGGCGGGACGGGGCCTTTATTGTGGTTCATTGAGATCGGCGCATGAAAAAGAGCCGAGGCAAGCCCGGCCTGATGGCCATCTGCGGTCCTGGAGTCGCTGTTCCAGCGTCTCGATGTC
>JBDKUU010000151.1:0-3739 GCA_039679525.1 Phycisphaerales bacterium
TCCTCCATGACCACAGCCCGTAAAACCGCTCTTCATTTTTCTCCGGCAATAAGCCCTAAGCAATAGTACGTATACCGCCGCGAGGAACACATTGCCAGGAAAGATGGGCCCCGAATGACCCGACAGAATGTGAATGAGCCATAAGTGCTGTACTGACAGCATCTTAAGTGGTTTTCTGGCAATCTACCCATCTCCGAGGGGAATGCCGGCGTACTATCCGACAGCCTGTTAGAAACGATGACAAGTGGAGACAAAAAAGGCCGTGGAGGTGTGTCCGCGGCCGAATCGCAAAAGCCCTGTAGTGGCTCTTGCCGTTCTTCACATATGGTTGCCTCGCTGCCAACAACAAACCCCATATTAACAGGGTCCACAAGGGCTGTCAAGAGGGATTCCGGGGGATTTGTGCGCCTGGGAGGGGGGCTTGGCCGTAAGTTGCGGAAAAATAAAGTTTTACGCGCATTGTGAAGCTGGGGCTTCCCGCGGAGGCGGCCTTCTAGTACAATCCTGCCTGCGGAGTTCACAGTGGGCATTTGTTCGGAATAGGGATCTATGGGATTGCCGGTAGTTACGATAATTGGTCGGCCCAACGTGGGCAAGAGCAGCCTGCTCAACGCGTTGGCCGGAGAGATGATCAGCATCGTGGACCCGACCGCGGGCGTCACGCGCGACCGCGTCAGCACGTTCATCGGCCGCGACAGCAAGTTCTTCGAGCTGATCGACACCGGCGGCTACGGCATCGTCGATTCCGACCAGCTCAGCGACCACATCGAGGGCCAGATCCTCCAGGCGATCGTCTCGGCGGACCTCGTGCTCTTCGTGGTCGACATCCGCGAGGGCATCACGCCCCTGGACACCAAAATCGCCGAGCTGCTCCGCAAGCACGACCTCAACGTCCAGGGCGTCGCGAACAAGGCCGACAGCGGCCGCATGTTCTCGGCGGCGGGGGAGTTCGTCCGCCTGGGCTTCGGAGAGTTTCTCTGCGTCTCGGCCCAGAACAACATCAATAAGACCGTCCTGCTCGACCGTCTCTTCGAGCGGCTGGAACCCCTGCTGGTGCCCGGCGCTCCGCCCGAGCCGATCATGAAGATCGCCATTGTCGGTAAACGCAACGCCGGCAAGAGCAGCATCGTCAACGCCATCGCAGGCTCCGAGCGCGTGATCGTCAGCGAAGTGCCCGGCACGACCCGCGACGCGATCGACGTGCGGATCGAGAAGGACGGCAAGACCCTCGTCGTCATCGACACCGCCGGCGTCCGCAAGAAGGGCAAGATGGCCAACGACATCGAGTTCTACAGCAGCGTTCGCGCGACCAAGTCGATCAAGCGGGCCGACGTCGTGTGGTTCCTGATCGACGCGACCGAGCCGGTCTCGCAGCCGGACAAGGTGCTGTCCCGACTGATTTCCGAGGAATACAAGACCTGCATCATCGTGGTCAACAAGTGGGACCTCGCCAAGGATAGCGCCGCGACGGGCGACTACGAAGACTACCTGACCAAGATGCTGCCCTCGCTGAAGTACGCTCCGCTCTCCTTCACGACCGCGACGACAGGCAAGAACGTCCAGAGCACGCTGGACCTCTCGGCGGAACTCTTCAAACAGGCGACGACCCAGATCGGCACGGGCCGACTGAATCGCGCGTTCGAGATCATCCGCAGCGAGCGAACGGGCGTCCGCCGCTCGTCCGCGAAGCTGCCGCGGATCTACTACGTGACGCAGGTCGCGACGAACCCGGTGACTTTCATGATGTTCGTGAACGACCCGGGCCTCTTCGACGACAACTACCGACGCTTCGTCGCCGGCCGCCTGCGGGACCTGTTGCCGATCCCCGAAGTCCCCATCCGTATCCTGGCCCGCCCCAAAACCGAGCGACACCCGAAGGAGTAGCGCCCGCCCGCCCCGTTTGTAGTGACGCCGTGAGGCGTTATCTTCCCGACTCGCGAAAGAGACATGAACCGCAGAGGTCGCGGAGAACGCGGAGGAGGAAGGTAAGAAGGTAGGAAGGAAAGACGGGGCCCCGCGACCGGTCACAGTCATCGCGCGACTTCGCAGGGGCGAATCACCATTAGCCCAATCCCTACAGATAACGTCTGACGCGGCCGCAATAGTCCCTGTACTCCTGCCCGAAGGCCTTCTGCAGGTGTTGTTCCTCGGCCAGAACGATCCGATGGTGCACGGCGATCACAAACACGCCGGCCAAGAGCACGATCGGATTCAGCGTGCCGAGGATGCCGACGATCAGCAGCAGAAATCCGCCGATCCATAAGGCGACGAACACCCACCACAACCACTCGGGGGCCTTCATGAAGGATAGGTTGAGGCCCCAACTCTGCGCCACCGTGACGCCCCACAGCCCGAGGATCGCGTACTTGCTGGCGTAGAAGATCCCCTTGCCGATCGGCGGCTCGCCGTCGATATCGATGTTCCTGCGGCGCATCAACGTCCCGCCCCCGAACAAGAGCACCAGGAACACAACCGGAAACACCGTCACAACCAGCGACCCGGCCATGATCGTCCCCTTTCACGATAACCAGGAAATCGCATCACTCACGGGACAGTATATAGCGGGGCGTTACGTGGCGGACAAGCATCATTTCCTCTATCCACAATTGATAGTCGCGTCCGGCAACTCGCCTGCGGTTCCATTCCCCGTCTATTCTCACACTCCCGGCTCTTCATACTCTGCGTAGGATGGGCTTCAGCCCATGCGGACAGACTCTGACGAAGGCCGCAGCGCAGAACGCGGAAGCTCGAAACAACGGTGAACCCTCGAAGTCTCCTCTATCGAATCGGCAGACGACGCACTCGCACGGCGCCATCTTCGATGGTTACCGCAGACCCTTGGCGTAGCACGCTCTCGATTTGTGGCAGAACATCCTGGAGCCTTCGCGTGACTACGTCGGGATCGGTATCCAGCAGTCGCAGGGTCACAAGACTCGGCCGATCGTGGCCGCCAAGCGCCAGTAAGGCGGAGAAATCCATGTCCTGCGTGATCACTACTCGCCCTTCTCGCCGGGCCAGATCCAGAATCGTCTCGTCCGAAGCATTGGCGGGGAGCAGACTGGATACCCTGACGATGTCCGTTCCGTCCTTCGCAAGGGCGGCGACCGTCAGGGGCGAGAGGTTCATGTCCGCCAGGAATCGCACTGGTCCGACCTCCATGAGTTAAGCCGATTGAGCAAGGATCTGATCTGACACGACCCATGCGGCGTATTGCATGGCCTGCTGCACGTCTTCCGCCTCCAATTCCGGATAGGCGGCCAGCACGTCCTGGACAGACTTGCCGCCGGCGAGCATCTTCAAGACGACGCTGACGGTGATTCGCGTGCCGCGCAGCGTCGGCTGCCCCAGGCAGATCTTCGGGTCAATCGTAACGCGATCCAGCTTTTCCATAGCTTCGTCCTGTCCAAACGCCTTCTGTTGCCATTTGACTCTACTTAGAAGTATACGTCCAGAGCGGCCAACGGTCAACGAAACCGCCGGGGTGGAGAGGAACGGGAGCATTCTGCTTTCCCCCGGGAGCACACGCGTGGAAGTCGAAAAGCCGTCTTCCGCACTCCGAGTCTTCGTAGGATGGGCTTTAGCCCATGCGGACAGACTCGGCAGAGGACCGCAGCGCAGAACGCGCAAAAGCTTAAAATGATTCCGCTGAAAAACCCACCCTCTTTTATGCGGATTGCACTTGTCTTTTATTGAGGGATCGGATATGCTCTGGAGTGAAGGGGGGAGGTGGATGTTAAGG
>JBDKUU010000152.1:0-3092 GCA_039679525.1 Phycisphaerales bacterium
GGTTTGTGCTTCGTAGGGTGCGTACCACGCACCATCTTCCATCCCATTCGGAGGCAAGCGGTGCGTGGTACGCACCCTACAAGCCCCGCCATTTCACTGAGCGAAGAACGTCGTCGCCGACTGGGCCGGGGCTTCGAAGACGATCGTGTCGTTCTCCAGAACGACCTTGCCGACCTGCTCATACCGATCCCTTTCGTCCGTGGTCCGGAAGACCTCAAACGAATCGCTGCCGGCCCCTGCCACCTTGACGACTATCCTCTTGTCCTGGCCAAGATTAGCGACGACGAAGGCGTCCGGATGCTTCGTGCCGTTGCGGGCGAAGCCGATCACCGCGACCTCCGAGTCCATCGCGAAGGTCTTAACCACCGCCATGCCCGGCTGACCGGCCCGCGCGAGCTGCCTGAAATAATAGTAGCCGCGAAGAACCTCGTAGGAGCCATCCTCCGACACGCGGAAGGCCGTGCCGGGATTTGGGTCGCCGCCAACCCACTTGGCCGGCCGCTGAATGCAGGCCCAGGGGATGATCCCGTTGACTTTGGCGGTGTAGATATTGCCGTGCATCTCTTTGACGTTGGCGGCGTTCATCTGGCTCCAGCTCGTCGAAGTCACCCAGGCGTGCAGCTCCGGCCTCTTCTCGCGGAGGATGTCGATGCCCAGGCTGCGGTGCTCGCCGAACCAGCGGCCGTATTCGCCGCCGTAGAAACCGTGCGAAGTGATCAGGCCGAGATTCGCCAGGGCGCCGGGGTCGTCGGCGATCGCGTCCGCGTAGCCCCACGCGCTGAACCGATACCAGTTCGTGCACTCGCCAGGCGTGACGCCGACGTCGGTCAGGCCGGCCGCGTCGAGCATCGGCCGCAGGATGCGGAGAAAGTCCGTCACCTGTTCCGGCGGCCAGTACAGATTGTAGTCGTGCCCGGACCCGATGTTGCCGCCGGCGCCGTCGACGGGCCACCGCATCCAGTCCTCGCCCTCGTTGTGCAGCGAGAGATACCGGACGGGCAGCCCCTCCTCTTCGCGGAGATAACGAACCCAATCGACCATGTACCGGGCCAGGTCGTACTTGCGGGCGGGGTCGAGGTCCCGGCCGCGGAGGAACTTCTGCTTCGTCGCCCAGGCAGGCGGGCCGTAGAGCGTCGTGATAATGGTCAGATCCTCGCCTCGCGAGCGAGTGCGTTTGAGGCCCTCCCGCGCGAAGTATCGCATCCAGCGAGTGGTCGTCTCGTGATCGAACGGGCCGCCCGGCTGGGCCTGGTGAAACGGATCGAGGAACATCTTCACGAGGCCGGGCCTGAGGCCGTCGTCGCCGAAGACCATCTCGACGATCTCCTGCCGCTTCTGTTCGCTGAGCAGACTGAATCCGCCATATTCCTGCGGGTTCTGCGTGTAATCGACGGACTGGGCCACCTCGACGTAGTTGACGCCGAACCCGTCCCACGCGCGAACGTGCTTGGAGAAATCCACCCCGGCCCGCACGGCTGTGAAATCCTGCGCTTGCCCGAACGCCGCAGCCGTGAAAACGCAAACCAACGCAATCGCGATCCTCATCATCGATTCTCCTCCGGACGCGTCCGTCTCATCGGTCCAATTCGTCCCATCCGTCCTATTCCCTCTCAAACGACCTGAGCCGTGAACCCGCAGAGTTGGCAGAAGTCCCGGACCTCGTCTTTGTAGTCGCCGTAGAAAAAGATCTGGTGAAAGCCCGGGAAACTCAGGACCTCCTGATGCCCGTCAAACTTCACCTTCACGGAGACGACGCACCCGCCGCTGGGCGGGACCTCTTTGTTCTCGACCACGGTCCCCGCGGAGACCAGAACCGTGGAGGGCGTCTGCCCGCTGCCCGGCAGCAGGTCGATACTGGTCACGCGCTGGCCCTTTCGCCAGATCGTTCTGGGCACCGCGTCTCGATTGCCGTGATGATGCTTGATGTCGAAGGGCTCGGGCGGCTCACTGTAACCGTTCAGCCGCGTGGGGCACGAGCAGTGGGCCCCGATGATCGTGTCGTCGGCGGTGTCGGCGACCGGGTCCTGCTGGAAGCCCGGTCGATCGAACAGGTACTCGACCATCACATGGGACGCGACCGCCCCGAGATCGGCCTCGCACGCGGCCGGAATTCCGTCGTCGTTCATCCTCGACCACGCGATGCACGGCAGACTCACGTCGATCTTGCCCAGGGCCCCGAGGCAATCCATCGTGATCGCGTCGCCGCCCTCGCGTTCGAGAATCCGCCCGGCGACGTAGTAGCTCTTGAGCCCGTTGATCACGTCCTGCCGGGTGGCGTCGATCCGTTTTCGCGCCCGGCGCATGTACTCGTCGGCCATTGTCACGATGTCTTCGCTGTCCGGCGTCCGCCTGTATTCCTCGATGAAAGATGAAGCGGGAATGTGCCGCAGCGAGATGCCGGTGTCGGCCAGGGTCGAGTCGAATCGCCTGTCGCCCTGGATCACGACGCAGCAGGTCCGCCGCATCTTGGCAGCGGCGCAGAGCATTTTCACGCCGTACGCCGCCTGGCGGTAATCGTCCGTCGCGTAGACCACGCAGCCGGACGTCGCGGCCAGATCGATGGTGTTGGTCGTGAAGGACGTGCCCAGGGGCGAATAGACGATCGAAGGGATCTTGCTCTGGGCGATCTTCTGCGCCGTCGGCCACGCGTGTTCCTGGCGGTCCAGCATCACCAGCACGAGGCCGTCGACTTTAGCCGCTTCAGCCTGGGCGATCCACTCCTGCCCTTCGGCCAGACTGTAGATGGGTTTGGATCGCAGGTTGAGATCGGCCCCAAGTCGGGAAGCGGTCTCGACCATTTTGGACGCGTACATGCCGCGAGCCTTCTCCCCGTCGTAGACGGCGCCGGGCCAGAGCATGTCGTAGTCCCCTTCTCGTCGAACGAACGCCGCACACAGCGTGGGCCTGTACTTCGCGGCGGGTCCGCACTGGCGGATCGGCGCACCCGCCGCCCGCTCGTTCCTCACGGACGAGCACCCGGCCAGAAACACCGCCGAGCCCGCCAGAAACTCGCGACGGCTCACGCATCCATGCTCGTGACAATGCAGCGGACATCTTCCAGCAGTCATGGCAGCCTCCCGCAACTGAAACAT
>JBDKUU010000153.1:0-6251 GCA_039679525.1 Phycisphaerales bacterium
ACGGCCTTTCGGACCGGTCAGAATCGGTACGTCAGTCCGATTCTGAACGTCCGCCCATCCTGCTCGATCTGATCCTGCGTATGCTCGCGGAAACCCGGATTGGCGTAGTCCACATCGAACAGGTTGTATATGCTGGCCGCGATTTCCATTCGTCTCGAGGCGCTCATGTACGTCATCGTCAGGTTCGTCAACAAGACATCGTCGGTCTGGTCGCCGGCGAGCGTCTTGGATTTGCTGTCGTAGAGGACCTCCAGCCCCGCGAAGAGACGCTGCCGAATCACAGGCGCCAGCAGATTCCACTTGGCCAGGTGCTTGGGCGAGTCGACCAGAGTCTCACCCGTCGTTTCATCCTCCGCATGCACATAGGAATAGCTCACGCGGGACGCCAGTCCCGAATCCCATCGGCCCTGCAGCGCCAGCTCGACGCCGTCGGTCTTCACTTCGCTGAGGTTTTGAAAGACAAGCAGCCCGTCCGCCGGATCGATGTATTGGTCGATCAGATCCTCCATGTCGTAGCGAAATACGCTCGCCGAGGCGCGGAGAACGCGGTTGAGCTGTCGCTCCAGAATCGCTTCGTACGTCGTGATCGTCTCGGCGTCCAGATCGCCGGCCGCCTTCTGAGTGTAGCCGCCGTCCTGGTAATAGAGCTCGTAGGCGTTCGGCGCTCGGAATGCGGTGCCGTAGATGAGTTTCAGGGCCGTGTTCTCAGACAGATCGTAGATCAAAGCCAAACGCGGATTGACGGCGTCGCCGAAGGTGCTGTGGTCGTCGTACCGTACCCCGCCGATGAAGGTCAGCTTCTCCAGCGGCTTGAACTCGTCCTGGATGAAGACTCCTGCGTTGCGGCTGTGTCTGTGGTCATCCAGGTGGACTTCCTCGTCCCAATTGACCTGATCCTGGCGGACGTTGTACCGTCCTTCGATGCCCGTGGTCAGCGTATGCCCGATAATCGGATTGCCGGTCACCACCAGTTCGCCTTCCCACCAGCGGCCTTTCCAATAGTCCCGGTTCAGGACGATGTCGGGCTCGTCTCCCTCCTCGGCATAGTCGTACATATATCGGCCGTCGTAGTTGTAGTGGCTGTAGGCGACGCGAGCCCGGACGGCCCACCGTTCCGACAGCGCATGATCGAACGTCAACCCCACCAGCGTCGTGTCGTCCCAGACCCGCGTGCGACGATCGCCGAACACGGTGTCCCACGCGGCGGTCGGAATGCCTTTTTCGCTCGCGTTGTGCGCCAGCAGGAGCGAGAAGTCACCCCACGCGATCCGGGCGGCCAGGTTGTCGAATTGATCGTCGTCGTTGCGCACCCAGCCGTTGTTCGTCTCGGGCGAGTCGAATTCCCTGTAGTACAGCTCCGGCCCTTCACTGTTGTACGTGGTGGCGGACAGCATCACGTCCATCTTGTTGTCGAAGACGTTGCCGTAGGTGATCCGGCCGGTCTGCGTGTCGAAACTGCCCGTCTTGCCCGAGAGCTCCAGCCCCCGGATGCTGCTTCCCTTTCTGGTGATCACGTTGATCACCGCGAGCACCGCATTGCTTCCGTAGAGCGACGAGCCGGGTCCTCGGATGATCTCGACCCTCTCGATCAGATCCACGTCCAGCGGGAACTGCGTCCCGAACAAGGGGGAATCCCCCACGTTCTCGTTGACGCGGTGGCCGTCGATCAGCAGGAGAATGCGGCTGTCATAGTCGCCCGGCCGGCGGAATCCCCGGGTCCCGACGTAATAATAGGATCGGTCGTAATTGACATAGAATCCGGGCGCGCTCCTCAGGACATCCGCCAGGGTGCGATAACCATATCTGCGGATCTCCTCGGCGGTGACGACCGTGACGAAAGCAGGCGCCTCCGCAAGACTCTGGGTGCGTTTGGAGGCTCCGTACACGGTGTCGATGGGAACGTCCATCAGTTCCTCGATGGACATGTCGAAGAGATCGGTCGCCGCCGAGCCGTTCGGATCGCTCTGCCCCGCCCCTTCAGAGCCCGCCCAGGCCGGAGTTCCCAAGCAGAGGGAGACAAGCGTCACCAATAGGATTATCTTGCCGACCACGACGACTCCGATGGCAACGACGTCCAATTGCGTGCGATGATCCAGCCTTCCATGGGGACATGATTCGACGGTCGAAATGACACGACAATACCCGACCTTGTTGTGACACCGACAGCCCAGCCTCGGACAACCGGCGCCGATACGTCCTATCGTCCCGTTCGAGATCCGGATTCAGAAAAACAGAGTGAAGAGCGCGTGGCCTCTCCGAGGGTGGGTTGTTCCTTATGGGACCGGCTTCGAGGCCTTCGGTTCAATCCCCCCGCGCAGTTGAGGAGGTTGAAACCCCCTCTGACGGCACGGAAATTCCGGAATCGCCGCCCGTTCAAGGGAGCTTTGAGCTTGACAGGTTGCCCAGTCTCATCATACTATCGCTCTTATCGTTGGCGGGTCCTGGCAGACAGGTCATGTTATCCTTTCACAAGCGTCCTACTGCCGCAACCGCCTTCGTCGACAAAGGATAAGCGGCCGTAGAGCCATGCGGCAATAGAAGGAGCGTCCGAAGTCTGGATCTATGTCAAGGGGTATCGCCATCCTGGGTTCGACCGGCTCGATCGGCCGAAACGCACTTCGCGTGATCGAGGCCCTCGGACCCGAGTACCGCATCGTCGGGCTCAGCGCTCATAAGAACGTCGAACTCCTGGCCGAGCAGGTCCGCCGGTACGAACCAAAGTTCGCCGCCGTGACCGGCGACCAGCATGCCGAGCGGTTCCGAGCTCTCACGACCGGGCAGAATCTCACCATCCTCTCCGGCCAGAACAGTCTCACCGAGCTCGCGCAGGCCGAGGGAGTTGAGACCGTCCTGACGGCGGTGGTGGGAGCCGCCGGGCTGCCCTCGGCTCTGGCGGCCGCCAAAGCGGGCAAGCGGCTGGCGATCGCGAACAAGGAACCTCTGGTCGTCGCGGGCGAGTTGCTGACCCGCACGGCTCGGGAGCACGGCTGCACCTTATTACCCGTGGACAGCGAACATTCCGCGGTCTTTCAGGCTATGCAGTCGGGTTCGACGAAGGAGGTTTCCCGAATTCTGCTGACCGGATCGGGCGGGCCGTTCCGGGGCGCGACCCGCGAGACCCTTCGCAACGTAACAAGAGAACAGGCTCTGTCGCACCCAACCTGGAGTATGGGGCCCAAGATCACGATCGATTCGGCCACGATGATGAACAAGGCCCTGGAAGTGATCGAAGCCCAGTGGCTGTTCGGCGTGCCGGTGGACAAGATCGAAGTGCTGATCCACCCGGAGTCGATCGTGCATTCGCTGGTCGAGTTCGTGGACGGTTCGGTTATCGCCCAGCTTGGCGAGCCGGACATGTGTCTGCCGATCCAATATGCGTTGACGTACCCCCAGCGGGTTCCCGGCGTATCGAAACGCCTTCGGCTGGAACAAGTCGGTCGGCTTCGCTTCGAGAAGCCCGATCCGCAGACGTTCCGCGCGTTGCCGCTGGCGTACCAGGTCGCGAAGGCGGGCGGAACCGCCGCAGCGGTGTTGAACGCCGCAAACGAGGCGGCCGTCGAGGCGTTCCTGGCCGGCCGAATCCGGTTCCTGCAGATCATGGATATGGTGGAGCACTGTCTCGACCGTCACGAGGTCCGGCGCACGACGTCGCTCGAAGAGCTGCTCGAAGCCGACGCCTGGGCCCGGAGAGAAGTCAGCAACAGATTGATTATGGATGATTGATGATGGATGATTCGTAGGCAGGCGATTGTCAATCATCCATTATCCATCATCAATTAACTTGGAGTGTCTGGATGTCACAAACGACGAAGTCATGGACGAAATGGGCCAATATTTTCTTCTGGGTCGCGGTCCTGGGGGTGGTAGTCTATCTCATCGTTCAGAACATCGGAGTGGTCAGCAACGTCGTCGTGGTTCTGCTGGGCTTCGGCGCCGTCGTGCTCGTGCACGAGTTCGGCCATTTCATCATCGCCAAGCTGGGCGGAATCAAGGTCGAGGCGTTCTCCATTTGCATGCCCCCCACGGTCCTGGGAATTCGCAGGACCCGGTCCGGGTTCAAGTTCCGCTTCCTGCCGAGCTTCTCCGGCCGCAAGGAAGAGGACTCGCCCGAGGATGACGAGGCGACGGAATACCGCATCGGCCTGTTCCCGTTCGGCGGCTACGTCAAGCTCCTGGGCCAGGAAGACACCGGGCCCGTCAAGCAGAACGACGATCCCCGGTCCTTCGCGAGAAAGCCGGTCTCGATTCGAGCGGCCGTCATCGCGGCGGGCGTGATCTTCAACGTGATCAGCGCCGCGATCATTTTCATGGTCGTGTTCCTGGTCGGCATCAATCTGCCGCCCGCCGTCGTCGGCGGCGTGGTTCCCAAGTCCCCGGCGGCCAAGGCGGGCCTCAAGCCCGGCGACGAGTTTCTCTCGATCGACGGCATGACCAAGGACCTGGACTTCAGCAACACCATGATCGCGGCGGCCCTGTCGGGCGTCGACGAGAAGGTGCCGGCCACCGTCCGTCGCGCGGACGGATCGGTGTTCGAGACGACGCTCGTGGCCGAGAACCTGGGACGGTCGTTCCGCGAGTTCGGAATCGACGAGCCGCGGAGCCTGACGATCGCGCAGGTTTCCGAGCCCAGCGTCAAGATTCTCAAGGAGCGGACGGGACTGCTGCCCGGAGACCGCGAGGTGGCGGTCAACGGCCAGAAGGTCGAGCAGCACTGGCAGCTCAGCGAGATCGTCCAGAAGACCCTGACGCCCACGGTCGAGCTGACGGCCGAGCGGAAGGCCGGCGGCCAGGTCGAGACCGTGCAGACCAGTCTGCCTCTGGATTGGGCCGCGGCCGAGAACGGCGAGGTCCCTTCCGAATCCGACCTGGGCAACGTCTACTCGCTGGTCCCTCGCCTGCGAGTCATGGGCGTCAACGGGGAGGACGGCTTCGCTCCGCCGAAGAACGGCAAAGACAAAGAAGATGGCGCGACCCGTCTGAAGGTCGGCGACATCATTCTCGCCATCGGCGACGTCGAGTACCCCACGTACAAAGAGTTGCGTGAGATCACCAGCAAGCACGAAGGCGAGCTGCTGACCCTCAAGGTGCTCCGGACCGACGCCAACGACGTGGACCAGACTCTCTCGGTGACCGTCAAGCCCCGGCGCGCCCCGGGCGAGCAGCGCGTCATCATCGGGTTCTTCCCCGCCCTGGACGCCAAGCACGCCGTCGTGGCCAAGGCGATCGCGACTCCGAGCAGTCCGACGCCGCTGGACATTCCTCGCGGGGCGAGAATCGTCAGCGTCAACGGCAAACCCGTGTCGAGCTTCTTCGACGTCATCGCGGAAGTCCGCCGCTGGGACAACCAGCCCGTGACCCTGCAGTACAAGCTCGACGGCGCCGTCGAGGGGTCGGTCACCCTGCCGGTCGCCCAGGTGCAGGCGACGTCGACGGTCAGGGCTCAACTGGCCGAGCCGGTGCCCTTCAAACAGCTCGATCGGCTCTACCAGGCGAAAGGCCCGATCGATGCGATGGCCATGGGATATCGCAGAACGCTGGGCTTCATCGCCCAGACCTACGTGACTCTCGCCCGCCTGATCCGCGGCTTGATCAGCCCGGAGAACCTCATGGGCCCGGTCGGAATCATCACGCTGAGCTATCGGATCGTCGCCGATCAGCCTCTCGTGAATTACATGTACTTCCTGGGACTGATCAGCGCGACCATCGCGGTGATGAACTTTCTGCCGCTGCCGCCCTTCGACGGCGGCTTGATCGTGCTGATGCTGATCGAAAAGATCAAGGGCTCGGCCCTGACGGAGCGCACGCAAGGCCTCGTGGCCTACGCCGGCTGGGTGCTCGTGCTGGTTTTGCTGGTTTATGTGACTTTCAACGACATCGTGCGCAGTTTTTTCAGTAGCTGAGCGGCGGTCCCTGCCGATAACACTGGGTAGCGTGCAGAGTGTGAGAGGGCACGGAGTCCGTGCTCATCCTGCACGAACGACAGGGTCGCATGCCGCAACCGGAGAAAGGATTTGAAGGTTTACCATGTTGGTGGACAAGCACGCCGGCGAGACGCTCACGCGCGTCGAGAAGCCGGTTTATGAGGTCATCGGACCCGCAGTTCAAAAGGCGCTAAGCAACGAACAATATCACCGAGGCCTTCTCAACACGCTGGAGAGCAACGACTCCGACGTGTATCGGCTCCTCACCCAGGAGTACGACCGCCAGCAGAACACGCTGCAACTGATCGCGGCGGAGAACCAGTGCTCCCG
>JBDKUU010000154.1:0-6415 GCA_039679525.1 Phycisphaerales bacterium
GTCGTTCTGTTCCCCGAGATCGTCGCGAAGATTATACAGTTCGACGCGGCTGTCCTCATAGAATTCTATCAGCTTGTAGTCACCGACGCGGACGGCCCCGCCGGGCGAGCCGCCCTGGTTGCCGTAGTGCGGGTAGTGCCAGAAGAAAGCACGGCGCTCCTGGCTGCCGGTCCGCTTCAACAAAGGCGCCACGCTCCGGCCGTCCACGTGCTGCTCGGGCTTGGGCGGCAGGCCCGCCATCTCGAGCATCGTCGGATAGAAGTCCGTGCTGGTGACCGGCTCTTCGCACGTGCTGCCGGCCTGCGTCACGCCGGGCCAGCGGACGATCAGCGGCTCGCGAATGCCGCCTTCATAGAGCCAGCCTTTGCCTCCCCGCAGGGGGAGGTTGCTCGTAGGATGGCCTTCCGAGGTCGAGAGCCCGCCGTTGTCCGACATGAAGAAGACCACGGTGTCCTTCGCCAGGCCCAGCCGGTCGAGCGCGTCGAGCACTTTGCCCACGGCCTGGTCCATCGCCTCGACCATTCCGGCGTAGACCGCGTGGTCCTGCACGAGCCGGACCTGCCGATCGCCCTCCTTGCCCCAGTCGGGCCCTTCGTGCTTGACCTGCTTCGCCTTTTGTTCGTACTTGGCCTTGAGATCCTCGCGGGCCATCAGCGGCGTGTGGACGGAGTAGAATGCCAGGTACGCGAGGAACGGCCGGTCCTTGCTCGCCTCGATAAACTTGCACGTCTCGCTCGCCAGGCGATCGGGCAGATGTTCGCCGGTCGGACCGTCCGGCAGCCTCGGGTTATCATAGGGCGAAAAGTATTTCTTGCCGCCGTAGGGTCCGCCGCGGTCGCAGCCACCTTTGTTGACGTCGAAGCCCTGGTCCTCCGGCCAATACCCCTCGGGGCCCAGGTGCCACTTGCCTGCGAAGAAGGTCGCGTAGCCGTGCTCCTTGAGAGCCTCGGCGATCGTCACCTCTTCCAGGGGCAGCCGGTCCTCGTATCGGGCCGGCAGCAGGGGCTTGTCCTTCGTCCAGTGCCTGCCGACCGTGTCCGGCTGCGGGGCGCCGAAGTAGTCCGTGGTCCGCAGCCGCGCGGGGTATTTGCCTGTCATGATGCTGGCCCGCGTGGGCGAGCAGACGGGACAGGCGGCGTAGGCGTTCGTGAATCGAACACCTTGCGCCGCAAGCCGATCGATATTGGGCGTTTCGTAGAACGTGCTTCCATAGCATCCCAAGTCCTTCCAGCCGAGGTCGTCGCTCAGGAAGAACACAAAGTTCGGCTTGCGGCGCATTGTATCCTGACGGCCGAGACCCGCGCGGGCGCAGAACCCCAGGATCGCCGTGGTGCCGGCGGCCTTAAGGAACTCCCGTCTGTTGAGAAATCTCCCGCTCATCGGTTCGGCCCTTGTGAACTCAGACGCCTGCTTTCATGATGTGATTGAGCAGGCCGCCGTCGCGGATGATCTCCAGCGCGAAGTCCGGCAGCGGCATGAACTTGATCTTGGCCTTGGTGGTTTTGTCCTTGATCACGCCGGCGTCGTAGTCGATCTCGATCTCGTCGCCGTCTTTGATCTTGTCCACCGCCTCGGCCGACTCGATCAGGTAGAACCCGCAATCGATCGCATTGCGATAGAAGATCCGTGCGAACGACCTGGCGATCACGGTCTGGACCTTCGCGCCGCGGATAGACCAGACCGCATGCTCCCGGCTGGACCCGCAGCCGAAGTCGTCGCCCGCGACGATCACGTCGCCGGGCTTGGCCTTCTTCACGAAGTCCTTGTCCAGGTCCTCCATGCAGTACTTGGCCAGCTCGGCCTCGTTGTCGGTGTTCAGGTACCGAGCGGGGATGATCTCGTCGGTATTGATGTGATCACTCTTGTACACGTGTGCTTTTGCCATAGTGTCCTCGTCCTCTAAATCCGAAATCCGAATTTCGAAATCCGAAACAAATCCAAAACTCGAAACCCAAATGACCGAAACGCTGACGCTCGTCCGACGCTCCGTTTTGAATTTCGTGCTTTGGTCATTTGTGCTTGTTTCGAATTTCGGATTTCGATATTCGTGCTTTTTTACAGGTACTTCCTGGGATCTGTCAGTTTGCCTTCGATCGCGCTGGCCGCGGCGGTCGCGGGACTCGCGAGATACACCTCGCTCTTGGGACTGCCCATCCGGCCGACGAAGTTGCGGTTGGTCGTGCTGACGCACTTTTCGCCGGCGGCCAGGATGCCCATGAAGCCGCCCAGGCACGCGCCGCAGGTCGGGGCCGAGATCACGCAGCCGGCCTCGTAGAACACGTCGAACAGGCCTTCGTCCTTCGCCTGCTTCCAGATCACCGGCGTCGCAGGCACCACGATCGTGCGGATCGAGACCTGCTTGCCCTTCATGATCTTGGCCGCGATGCGAAGGTCTTCGATGCGCCCGTTCGTGCAACTGCCGATGTAGGCCTGGTCCATCGCTTTGCCCTTGCACTGGCCGATCGGCACCGCGTTGCTCGGCAGGTGCGGCTGGGCCACCATGGGCTCGAGCTTCGAGCAGTCGAACACCTCGGTCGAGAGATACTGGGCATCCGCGTCGGACTCGAACACGGTGTAGTTCTTGACGTCCTTGAGGTGCTCGTCGAGATACGCCTTGGTCACCTCGTCGAACCCGATCACGCCGTTCTTGGCGCCCGCTTCGATGGCCATATTGGTCATCGTCATGCGAGCTTCCATCGTCATCTCTTTCAGCGCGGGCCCCACGAACTCCATCGCCCGATAGAGCGCGCCGTCGGTGCCGATCCGCCCGATCACCGCGAGGATCACGTCCTTGCTGTAGACCCCGTGCGGGAGCGAGCCGTTGAGCACGAACTTCATCGACGCGGGCACTTTGAACCAGAGCTTGCCCGTGGCGATGGACGCCGCCAGGTCGGTCGAGCCGATGCCGGTGCTGAAGGCCGCCAGGGCGCCGTAGGTGCAGGTGTGCGAGTCGCCGCCCACGTTCACCTCGCCCGGCCGGATGTGCCCCTGCTCGGGCAGGATCGCGTGGCAGACGCCCGCCCGGCCCAGCTTATAATAATGTTTGATGTGGTGGCGCTTGGCCCACTCGTCAAGCCTCTTGTGCAGCTCGGCGCTCTTGATGTCCTTGGCCGGCTGAAAATGGTCCGGCGTCACCACGATCTTCTCCGGATCGAATACACGGTCGATCCCCTTTTCCACGAGCATCGAGATCGCCGGCGGCGTCGTCACGTCGTGACACATCACCACGTCGATCTTCGCATCCACCAACTGCCCCGGCACAACGCTGTCGAGCCCGGCCGCTCGGGCCAGGATCTTTTCTGTTATCGTCATTCCCATCTGCTGTCACCTCTTCAACTGATAAATTCGAATTTCGAAATCCGAAACAAATCCAAAACCTAGAATCCCGATGACCGAAACTACTCGCTCTTACGCACAATCGAGCCGAAGATGCTCATCAATTCCGTGACTTCCTGGATCAACTCTTGCCGGCGAATGTCCAACTTCTCATCATCGGACGTATCCACAAGGCGGAGCCAGTAGCGCCCCTCCTTGGACTCCTTCCGGCAGATCCTGATCCGCATCAGGAAATCCTTCTTGCTCAAGGCCTCGTTGGCCTCGATGTAGTTGGCCCCGACGGAACCTGAGGCTTTAACGAGCTGTTTGCCATCCTCGACGTTGGCGATCGTTCTCTTCAGTCCTTTCACAAACACACGAACATCCCGTGCGAACGCATACGTCCGGTCCTCAAGATCGTACTGTTTTGGATTTTGAGTTTCGGTCATTCGTGCTTGTTTCGGATTTCGGATTTCGATATTCGGATTTAGGTTCTGACTGTCCTATCGTTCACAACTGAACTTTCACCTGCGGGTGCTCGGTGGTCCCCTGGGCTGCGACCATTCGGTTGACCGCGTCCACGTAGGCCTTGGCGCTAGCTTCGATGATGTCCGTCGAGACGCCGCGGCCGATGAAGGCCCGGCTGTTCTCGCGAATCCGAACCGTCGCTTCGCCCATGGCCTCGGTGCCCGCGGTGATCGCGCGAATCGAGTACTCCTCGAGCTTGGGCCGCAGGTCCATCGCCTGGCGAATCGCCTCGTAGGCCGCGTCGACCGGGCCGTCGCCGAACGCCACGGCGATCTTGGTTTCGCCCTTGACTCCGATCTTCACGCTGGCGGTCGGGAGCGTCCCGGTGCCCGAGGCGACGTGAAGGTAATCGAGCGTGTACGTCTGCTCGACCCCGCGCATCTCGGCGTTGACGATCGCGGCCACGTCCTCGTCGAACACTTCCTTCTTCTTGTCCGCGACTTCGATGAACCGCTGGTACGCCTGCTCGAGCTCGTCCTTCGACAGCTTGTAGCCGAGCTGCTTGCAGCGGTCGGCGAAACCCGCCCGACCCGTGTGGCGGCCGAGCACCATGCGCGAGCCGCCCAGGCCGATCGTCTCGGGCGTCATGATCTCGTAGGTCGTCCTCTCCTTGAGGATGCCGTCCACGTGGATGCCCGACTCGTGCGCGAAGGCGTTGGCGCCGACGATCGCCTTGTTGGGCTGGATCACGAACCCCGTGAGCTGCGAAACGAGCTGGCTCGTCCGAAAGATCTCCTTGGTGTTGATGCCGGTGGACACGCCGCCTGCGCCGAAGAAATCCTGGCGGGTCCGGATCGCCATGACCACCTCTTCCATCGCGGCGTTGCCCGCCCGTTCGCCCAGGCCGTTGACGGTGCACTCGACCTGCCGGGCGCCGTTCCGCACGCCGGCCAGCGAATTGGCGACCGCCATGCCGAGATCGTTATGACAGTGGGTGCTGATGACGCACTTGTCGATGCCTTTGACGTCGCTCTTGAGCTTGGCGATGATCTGCCCATATTCGTACGGCAGCACGTAGCCCACCGTGTCCGGGATATTGAGCGTCGTGGCGCCGGCTTCGATCAAGGCCGCGAGGACCTCCATGAGGAACGGGATCTCGCTACGGCAGGCGTCTTCCGGCGAGAACTCGATGTCGTCCGTGAAGTTCTTGCAGCACTTGATCGCCTCGACCGCCATCTTGAGGACCTGCGCGGGCTCTTTTTTGAGCTTATGCTTCATATGGATCGGCGAGGTCGCGATGAACGTATGGATTCGCTTCTTCTTGGCCGCAACGATGGCCTTGCCCGCCGACTCGATGTCCAGCGGATTGGCGCGGGCCAGGGCCGCGATCGTCGGGCCTTTCACCTGCTCGGCGACGAGCTTGGTGGCCTCAAACTGGGCGGGCGAAGAAACCGGGAAGCCCGCTTCGATGATATCGACCCCAAGCACGGCCAGTTGCCGGGCGATCTCGAGCTTCTGCGGGATCGACATGGCCGCCCCGGGCGACTGCTCTCCGTCGCGAAGGGTCGTATCGAAGATCAATACTCTTTCACCAGACATTGTTGGCTCTCCACATTGATGAAGGATTATTGATGATGGATAATTGAATCATCAATAGCCAATCATCCATAATCAATCATTGGGTCGTAGGGGGTCATTATGCCGAAAGTCGGGCTAAAATGCTACGATTTTGCGTAAGTACGGGAATTAGAACGAGTTGTGGTGATCTTCGTATGTGCGCCTCAGCGGCGCAGCAGCAGAGCCAGCCGGCCGATGAGGCCACTAATGCGGATGAGATGAATTGTGCTTCTGGTGCCCATAGTTTTCACAAGTATATCTATCGGCCCGCGGAATGCAAGACTTTTCAATAAAAAAATCTGTCACTCGGGTGGAATCGGGTGTGCCTAGATATTCTGGCGGCGTGAAGGTGATCGGGTAACGACGTCAGGGGAGGTTTCCGTCTCGCTGGACCGAACGCATGTCCCCGAGCGTGCAGCGGCCCTCCGGGCCGAACGGCGGATTCCGAATCAGTCCGTTCCTTCCTCTGTTCTTCCGAAGAGACCGCCCTGTGCCGAAAGAGCTGAGACGACAAACGCGGGCCGCGAACGCGACCGGCCCGGGATGCTCGCGCAACTGCGGTCGCGTCCCCTCAGGGTTTTCCTCACTCGCCACCCGTGACGGGTGGTGATACAATCTGCTCCTGGTCCTGAATTTCAGGAGAGAAGAGGTCGCCATGGGCCGCGCCAAGAGCATCCAGGACATCGTCCGTTGCGGGCTGTGCGTCTCCTGCGGCGCGTGCGTCAGCGCGGCGCCGCAGGGAACCATGCGCATGGTCCTGGAGAAACGCCGCGGGGTCTTTCTCCCGGAGATCTTCGACGCCGCCAGGGTCAGCGGCACGGGGCCGGAGTACGACGTCTGTCCCGGCAAGGGAGCCCCGGTCGTTCGGATGGGCAGGGAGCTCTTCGGCGACGCGGGCCACCACAGACCCGAGCTCGGCTGGTATCGCGAGCTTGTCGCATGTCACAGCAACGACAAACGCATCCTCGAACGGGCCTCCAGCGGCGGCGTCATGACGGACATCGCGAGGTTTCTG
>JBDKUU010000155.1:0-9757 GCA_039679525.1 Phycisphaerales bacterium
ATCTCGTTCGTGAACGGCCCGTACATGTCGGCCGTGTCCAGAAAGGTGATGCCCAGCTCCATCGCGCGATGAATCGTCGCGATGGATTCGTCCTGATCGGCGCCGCCGTAGAACTCCGACATGCCCATGCAGCCCAATCCGATGGCGGAAACCTCCAACCCGTCTTTGCCCAGCTTTCGTGTCTTCATGCTCGTTCGCCTCAACAGTGTGGTTCATCGTGCGACGATTACCTGGTTCGCCCGCTGGGCCCCAACCCATTGCTCGGTCAGCGTTCGCAGCCGTTGCCTCGCCTGGCGGTCGTAGGCTTGTGGGAGGGCCTTCGCCCGCCGGGTCTGATCGAAATACTCCCCGGTCACCTCGTCGAGCTCGGGCGACGTGGCGACGTACTCCACCGCCTGCGCTCCTTCCTCCACCGAGGTCGTCGGCGACCCGAAATAGTCGGTTTCGGAGACCATCTTGGTGTCCATGAGCGACGCCGGATGCAGGCTGTTGACCGTGACGCCCGTGCCGGCCAGCTCCTCGGCCAGATCGAATGTGAACATGATCATCGCGAGCTTGCTCTGCCGGTACGCCCGGAGCCCGTCGTATTCCTTCTCCAGCATGACGTCGTCGAAGTCGATCGGCTGTTGGCCGACGGACGCCACGTTGACGACGCGTGCGGGCGCCGACTGCCGGAGCAGGGGCAACAACTCATAGGTCAGAAGAAAGGTGGCGAGATAATTGACCGCGAATCGCAACTCGTAGCCGTCCGTGCTCAGTTCGCGCGGCGACCCGCGAGGCCCCGCCCCCAGGCCGGCGTTGTTGATGAGCAGATCGAGACGCTCCCGGCCCGCCTGAACCTCTTCGGCGAGACGGCGAACCGCGTCCAGCGAGGACAGGTCCGCGTTATAGTACGCCAGGTCATGGCGGCCGGTGGCTTTTTCGATCTCGCTCAAGACGGCTTCGCCTTTCTCCCGGTCTCGTCCGTGCAGGAGAACAGCCATTCCCCTCGCGGCCAAGTCGAGGGCAACCCGTTTTCCGAGTCCGTCGGTGGCGCCGGTGATGAGAACGACTTTGTTGTCGTGCGTGTCCATTCCTATCTCCGTTCGATCTCTGAACCGAAAGTACGCTGCTGACTCGACTTCTTCGCACGCAGGCCGACGGTTCGAGGGCACAATCCTACTTTTGGTCGAGGAAAGTCTTAACGACGTGGAGAGAGTGTGAGGCGGCATGATGCTGGGTTTACCCTGTAGGCGGGATGGGCAGGCACGAAGGCTTGCCCCCGTTGCTCCACTCATCTTCAACCTATCGAAAGCCCGGGCGTTGAAGGCATCCAAGAGCGGGGGCGCTGCCCCCGGACCCCCGAGATTTTTCGCTTTGGGCCAGAGGCATGATAGACAAGACGGCGACTTCGGCAAGACAGCAGGATCGTCCAAACCGCCGAACCGGGCTCTGTCGACATCATGTTTCTGGCCAAAGCGAAGAATCCCTCCCACACGCCCGCCGTGGGCGTGTTCGATCCACCGAAGATGGGTAGAACGACGAGGGCAGCGCTCCCTATGATTTGCGGCGGGCGATCTCGCGGGGATCGACGATTTGGCTGGGTTGGACCTGGGCTCGATTCACGACGAGCTGGGCCCAGCGCGTGTTGCCCAGGCCTGTGCGGTGGTCGTCGGAGGAGACCTGGAATTTCACGCCTGCGGCGGCGAAGAGCCTGACCAGCTCTACGTACTGCGCGGTCAGCTCTCGCGGGGCGATCGACGTCTGGTGGAACCAGTAGATCGTGTCGTTCATCACGTCGAACGCTTTGCCCTTGTCGGCCATCTTGGCCGCCAGCTCGCGTAACAGATTCTGCGGGTAATCCGCGGGCAGGGCGGACGGGCGCGTATTGCCCGTGTTGAAAGGATGGGCGATCGCGTCGAGGTAGGGGACATCGCACAGGCCGAGGTAGGTTCGGATTACGTTCTCGACGTACTGCTGCTTGTCGGCCGGCGGGTTGCGGAGCGTGCCCTCCGACTGGCCTCCCAGATCGCAGAGGAGCCACTGGAGCTTCGCGGCGTGACGTTCGCCGATGCTGATGCGGCCGGTCGCGTCGAGCGCGGTGGCTTCCGCGCCCTTGAGCACGATCACGTCTTGCTGCGCCGACCGTTCCTTCTCGATCTCCGCCAGGTACCTGTCGAAGTCGGCGTCCGATTCGAAGATCTTGCTGCCGGGCGTGTAATGGTCGGTGATGGCGATCGCGTCCAGTTCGAACGCGCGGGCCTCCAGGACGTGCAGGGCGATCGTGCTGGCGCCGTCGGAATAGACCGTGTGCGTGTGCAGGTCGTGATTGATTCGCAGGGGCTCCTGCTGTCCGGACGAGGCTTGCGTCACATCGTTGATCGCTGCGCCCGCCGTTGCCGCAGCACACGTCCGAAGAAACTGTCGACGGCCGGAGACTGCCATATTCCGATCCTTTCATTCGTTCAGAGACTGACGAGCAGAACGGCCGATCGCGCCGGAATGGTGAGAGCCATTTCTCCTGAGGCGTTCGCCGGGACCTGCTCGGCGCGACCCGTGGCCGGATCCATGATCAGGCATCGTTTATTGGCGCCGAGAGCGATCGTGCCCGTGTAGGGCTGGGCGGCCACGTTCACGAGGATGTGGATGTCCCTGCCGTCGCGGGTGAAACGCCCGACCACGATCCGATCGTTCGACGGAGTCAGTCGCGTGGCCAGAGAATTGAAATCGAGCCCGCCTTTGGCGGCGCTATCGGCGAGGACCTTGCCGCCAGCGGTCTTGAACCGGTTCACGACGGATGCCGCGGACTCAGGGAGTTCCGTGCCGGCGGGCAGAACCAACGCGGCGAACGGATAACCTGCGATCCAGAGGTTTCCGTCGCGGACCTCCGCGCTCGCCAACAGCTCGTGATCCACGAGAGCGAACGGCACTTGTTTCCTGACCATCCGCTGCCCGAGCGTCTGGAATGAGTTGACGATCTCCTGGAGCTTCTTGGACTGGGTCTCCTGCGTCAGCTTCTCGGCCACCGGCAGATACTCGGGCCAGAGGTCATAGATCGGATAGTACAGCAATGCGCGGGGGGCGAACTTCGCCTCGCGCAGGACCGCGTTGAGCCGGCCCACGTATTCGCAGTATTGCCGGTACTCGTCGGGTTGACGCTGATGGTAGCCATAGTACAGCGTGAATTCGGTCACGCCCAGGGCCGCCTGCCACGCCGCGGTCGCCTGCATTTGGGGCAGCGAGGCCGGGCCTGTGCCGGCCATCGTCTGCGAGAAATCGCTGACTTCGGTCATCACGCGCCGGCCGCCGTTGAAGATCGCAGCGGAGGCAGGCAGGGCCGCGGTCAGCCAGCCGGAGTAGATCACCGCCTCGGGGTCCGACGAGAGTATGTCGAGGCCGGGGATGTCCATTTGCATGAGAGCCTTCAGGGCGTTGCCTTCGAGAGGGACCTGATGCAGAGGCGTCTCCTCCCAGAGCGTGTGACCCGACGAGGCGACGCTGTGCGCCTGGGTCCACTGGCGGATCTGGCCGAAGTACCGTTGCGACGTGAGGTCCGCGATCAGAGACCAGAACTGCCGCCGCACGCGCCGGTCGGCCTCGGAGGTCCCTTCGAAGAGACTCCGCCGGGCGGGCATGATGTCCTCGTTGTATCGCTTGCGATACTGCTCGGGCAGGTCGCGGACCCACGGGACCGACGGCAGCGGCTTGACGTTCGGATCCAGCGGATCGACGACGCGGACCTTGGTCCTGACGTCGTCGGGCAGCGGCCCGATGTTCACCGCCATCAGAGAAGGCTCATCGGTGAAGAAGGCCTTGATCGTCGTGCCGAAGTAGTCCTTGAGGTGGTCGAAATAGGCCTGGTGCGTCACATCGATGAAGCAGCGAATCGCCTGCTCGTCGATCAGGTTGGGACACCGCCTCGCGGCGTGATAGTTGTTGCTGGCGTGCGTGTGTTCGTAGGCGGGCCGCAGGACGAAGGGCTCCGGACGCGACGGATCGTAGGTCAGTGCGAGAGCTTCATAATCCCGGTTCTGCTTGAGCACCAGCCCGCCCGCCGCCGCGCTCGGGTATCCTTCTTCATCATAGATCCACACGACGAGGCCTGCTTTGCGACAGGCTTCGACGGCCGCGGCCAGCGTCTTCCAGTGGGCCTCGGAGACCAGGTACTCGCTGAAATTCACGTTGCAGACGATTCCGCCCAGGCCCAGATCCTTGAGAGCGGCCATCCCGGCGTCATTGGCCTGCTCGGCAGGGATTCCATGGACAATCTGCATCGGGCGCAATTCCGCGGTCGGATTCCGCCACGCGGCAGTCCAACTCGAAGGCAGCCCTGAGTCTTGTGTCGCGGACGTCTGTCCGAGGACAGCGCCGAGGGAGCACAGCAGAAGAATCGCCGGCGTCAGGGTGAGAGACAGTCGTTTGAATGGCGTCATTTGAACCTCCTATGCCCAGAGTATAACCTCGGCGACTGCGGCTGCACAGACCTTGGGATCGCTCTCCTCGCACGCTACGTCGCTTCCGGCCGTCGATCAGTGGGTGATGCTTTCCTCGAGCTGGGTGAGAATCGCGCGGGCCTTGGCCACCTTGTTGCCGTTGGGGCCGTCCCAGTGGATCTCCGTGTCCTTCTCGAGCATTTCGTCGATCTTCTTGCAGGCGACCAGTACGGTCGCGTGGTTCTTGCCCCCCATGTAGCGGCCGACTTCCGAAGACGACATGTTCGTGTGCTTGCGGGTCAGGTACATGCTGAAGTGGCGGGCCAGCGAGACGGTGCGGCCCTTCCTGGCCGAGTGGAGACTCGCCGGCGTCACGCCGAAGTACGCGCCCGCGGAGGCCTCGATGTCCGAGACGTGGACGATCGGGTCGCACCGTTCGATATGCTCGGCCAGCACGGTCTCGGCCATGTCCAGCGAGAGCTTCTCGTCCTGGAGCGTGGCGTAGGCGATCAGCTTGAGCAGCGCGCCTTCGAGCTCGCGGACGTTGGTGCGGACCCGCTCGGCGACGTAGCGAATCACCGGATCGGGCACCTCCCCCATGCGCTTGGCCTCGCTGCCGCCGGGGGAGACCTTCATCATGCGCCGGGCGAACTGCCGGCAGATCTCGCATCGCGTCTGGAAGTCCGGGGCCTCGATCTTGACGACCATGCCGGACACGAACCGGTTGACGAGCTTCTCGGACAACTGCGAGATCATCTTCGGATGAGCATCGGAAACCAGGACGACCTGCTTGCCTGCGAGGCTGATCGTGTTGAATGTGTGCAGGAACTCCTCCTGGGTTGATGGTTTGCTGGCCAAGAAGTGCACGTCGTCAATCGCCAGCAGGTCCGTCTGCCTCATGCGGCGTCGAAAGGCCTCCAGCTTTTTTGTCTTCAAGGCCAGCACGAATTGATTCGCAAAATCCTCGGCGGACAGGTACAGCCACTGGGTCTGCGGGCGGGCTTTGGCCACGCCGTTGCAGATCCCCTGGAGCAGGTGGGTCTTGCCGACCCCGCAGCCGCCGTGAATGAAGAGCGGGTTGAACGGGCTCTGTTGCTCCCGGATCAGGGCCCTGGCGGCGTTGAACGCCAGCTCGTTCGTGGGACCCACGACGAAGCTGTCCAGCGTCAGCCGCACGCCTTCGACCGTACCCGCCGACTCGGTCTCCGTAACGAGCCCAGAGCCTTCCCTGGCCTTGGCCGTCGGAGCAGGCTTGGCGTTGACCACAGCGCGACGACGCTCGCCCGAGAGCTCGGCGTCGATCGTGAACGAAATCTCCGGCGTGCCGCCCAGCACCGACTCGGCCGCTTCGCGGATATCCTTGATGAAGTGTCCTTCCAGCCACGTGGCCAGGAAGGGATTGGCCACGCCGATCTTCAGATAGCCGTCGGTAAGCGTGAATCGGGCGCTGTTCTGAAACCAGATCTTGAACTTCTCGGCGCCGATTCGTCTGGCCAGCGCATCCGTGATAGCTGTCGTATCGCCCGCGACAGCGCGGGCCCCTTCATCCGTGATCACCTGCATCAAGGTCTCCCCAACGTGAGCGGCGCCTTCATCCTGTTTCTGGTTGCACAATAGAATGGCGAACCGGGTCTCCGAAGAGTCAAAAACCGCATCAGGGAACCCAATCCGTCCTCACGAAAAACTGAATGCTACTGGGTCCTATTATTCCGCGAAACAGACGCAAATCAACACGCATTCGGCCGTTTTCTTTTCCACTTGACCGAGGGACAGCAGGACACAGGCTTTGCGCGCGTATTTTTTTTTCGTCTGCACAGGTTATGCACCTCGCAAATGGCCTTTGTGGATAACCGGTGCATAGAGGGTCGCCGCTGAACCCGCCCAAAATCCCACTTACCAATACTGATAATGCGGGCGATAAGGGAAACTGGGGAACCTCTACGCCATTTTGTGTATTCCGACTAGTTGACTATCCACAAGTTGCCCACGTCACGACGGAGGCTCGCAGTCAGCCAGGTTGAACGAGTTGGAGAAGATGTGAAGGGGGAAGCCCGAAGCGGAGGGGCGGACGCGAGGATCGCTCGTCCATCCGGCTCCTTTCGCGACGAACAAAGTCCTTCGGCGGCACGTGTACATTGCAGAAAAGCTGCGACGGCGACGCTGCGAGGCAACGATTCCCCAATGCCCGCAGGGAAATGCGGGCCGGACTGGAACAGAGAGAGTTGATGAACCACTTACCGGGTCCTGGTTCGAGAGCAACGCTCGAACAGTTCAGGCGATTTGCGTCAACACTTCCGACTTGGGCGCGTCGGTCCGCCCATTATGGGCTGGCTCTGTCGTTCGTTGCGGCCGCGGCGGCTTCGATATGGATGTTGCCCGGAGTGCTGGGTCCCAATCCTTTCATCGCATTCTACCTGGCGTGGGTGGGCGCCGCCGCGTTCGGCGGTCTCGGGCCGTGTCTTCTCGCTACGGCCGCGTCCTGGGTGTGCGTCGAGACGCTGTTCAACTTCACTCCCGGCCAGACGGTGTTCAACAACGCCATGGAACTGGCCAGGTTCCTGACCCTCATGGCCGGCGGACTGACCGTCGGTCTCGTCGCGGAGAGGATGCGACGAGCGCGCCTGCACGAGCGTCGGCAGCGGCGGCAACTCGAAGATCTCGGTCAGTTGACCGGTCTGGGGCACTTCCTGATCCGCGACGACCGGGACCGCATCACTTTCTGGAGCGACGGCTGCGCCCGCCTCTACGGCTTCACGGCCGAACAGGCTGTCGGCCGGGTCAGTCACGAGCTGCTCAGGACGGAATTCCCCCAGCCCGCGGATTCGATTTGGGCGAGACTGCGGGAAACCGGACGATGGGAGGGCGAGTTGGCCCACCGTCGCGCCGATGGAAGCCCTGTCCATGTCGCCAGTCTCTGGGTCCTGCGCGAGGACGCGGACCATCCCGTCGTGCTGGAGGTCAACAACGACATCACCGACCGCAAACGAACGGAGGAGTCGTTGAGACAGAGCGAGGAACAGTTTCACCGGCTGTTCGAGGACGACCTGACGGGCGATTACATCAGCACGCCGCAGGGGCGGATTCTTCTGTGCAACCCGGCGTTCGCCGCGATGTTCGGCTTCTCCTCCGTGCAGGACGCCGTCGGGACAAGCATTCTGAGTCTGTACATCGATCCCGGCGAGCGGGGGCCGCTCGTGGAGAAACTGAGGAAAGAAGGCAAGAGCGAGCGTCTGGAGGTCTGGCGAAGACGCCTCGACGGGACGCGGATCCACATCGTCGAGAACCTCGTCGGCCACTTCGACGATCGAGGCGAGTTGTACCAGATCCAGGGGTATCTCTTCGAGGATACGCAGCGGCAGTGGGCTGAAGAGGCGCTCCAGCGGTTCAACGAAGAGCTGGAGCAGCGGGTCCAGCAGCGCACGGCCGAGCTGCTGCACCGAACCCGGCAGCTTCAGAAGCTGACGCTGGAATTGTCCCAGACGGAGGATCGCGAGCGCAAGCGCATGGCGGAGATTCTTCACGACGACCTTCAGCAGTTGCTGGCCGCCGCGAAGTTCCATCTGGAGCTGATGCGGAATCGGGCCAGGCACGATCCTTCGGTGCTGGCGACCGCAACCCAGATCGACCACATGCTCATGGAGGCGATCCAGAAGTCCCGCAGCCTGTCTCATGAGCTCAGCCCCGCCGTGATGCACCACGCGGATTTCGTGGAGACGCTCCGCTGGCTGGCCAACCAGGTGCAGGCCAAGCACGGACTGGTCGTCCACGTACACGCGCACGGCGAAGTCCGGTCGCAGTCCGACGCCCTCAGGGGCTTTCTCTACAAAACGGTCCAGGAGCTGCTGTTCAACATCGTCAAGCACGCGCGGGTCGACGAGGCCAGCGTCGGAGTCCGGCCGTACGGCCATTGCATCTGCCTGACGGTCTCCGACCGGGGCCGCGGTTTCGATCCGCAGTCCCTTCGCGACGCGGCCGGGTTCGGGCTGATGAATATCCGCGAACGGGTCGAGTTGCTCGGCGGCCGAATGAAGATTCGCAGCGCCGTGGGCAAGGGCAGCACGTTCTTTGTCGTTGTGCCCCGTGAAACGGCCCAATCACACCTCGACTGAGGGATTTCCCTAATCTGTCCCGCGGAATGCCTTCGTAGAATCCTCGTGGCGTTCTCCGATGGACGCGCTGTTGGAGAGTCCACAGGTATGAAGGATGGATAAGAAACCACATTCCGGATATAGGAGCGCCGTGCGCCAGGCTTGGCGTGAATGGCGATTGAACCGGTCCGCGGGAGGCTCTTTGGAGAGTCCCGCGGATGCGGCATCAAATGTCGGCTCGGTTCGCGGGCTCGCGCGCGTTGCGATGGGGACCGGGCTGATCGCGGTCTTTGTTGGCATCGGACATTTGGCTGCGTGGCTCGCCGGCGATCTGTCGCGCAGCGGCTTGACCGCCATCACCATGAAAACCAATACGGCGCTCTGCCTGACGCTGGTCGGGACAGCCCTCCTTCTGCTGGCGCCGGCGCAGGCGGCCCCGGCCCGACGCTGGTCCGCAAGAGTCTTGGCCGTTGTAGCTCTCGCCGTGGGCCTGTTGACCTTCGTCGAGAACCTCGCCGGCTGGAATCTCGGCATCGACGAGTTGCTTGCCGTCGAGGCGCCGGGAGCGATGGCGGTGGCCAGCCCGAACCGGATGGGCATGCCGGCTTCTTTGGGTTTCACGCTGGCCAGTCTGGCCCTCCTGATCTTCAGCCGTCGCGGCCGCGGCGGGGCGAAGGTTGGACAGGGCTTGGCGCTGGCGATTTGTCTGATCTCGCTGTTGGCCATTATCGGTTTTCTGTACGGCGCTCAGGAACTCTATGGGATCGCGCGGTACACCGGGATCGCCTGGCCCACGGCGGTTTCCCTGCTTCTGCTCGGGATGGGCTTGTTGTGCCTTCGGCCGACCGAAGGTCTTATGGCTCAGGTGACGGCGGACGATTCCGGCGGCATCAGCCTTCGGCGTCTGCTGCCGGCGGCGGTGGTTCTCCCTCTGTTGCTGGGGTGGTTGCGGCTGGCGGGAGAACGGGCCGGCGCCTACGATTCTCCCATGGGCACGGGAATCGTGATGCTCCTGCTCGTCCTGATCTTCTCGGCTCTGGCCTACTATGTCAGTCGCCAGGCGAGCCGCTCGGCCAAGTCGCTCCGGGAGAACGAGGAGCGGATGCGGGCCATCTTCGACAACGCCGGAGTCGGCCTGGTGGAGGTCGCCAACGATGATTGCATCGTCGTGGCCAACGACCGTCTTTGCGGAATCCTCGGCTATGAACGTCGGGAACTCCTGGGAAAGAGGATCCACGACCTGACCGCCCCCGAAGA
>JBDKUU010000156.1:0-5478 GCA_039679525.1 Phycisphaerales bacterium
ACGGAGACGCGGAGCCCAGAGCCTCTCCATGCGCATCCACGCTTTTACGCTCCGACGCGGCTCCGCCGCGCCAAGCCGCGAGTCGCGAATCACCTGACACCTTCAATTCCGTCGAGTCCAGTCGATACGCGGGCGACGGCCCGGTCACGGGCCGCGAGTTGCAGGTTCGGCCTGCCGGTCCAGGATCAGCAGGGCCATCGGATTCTCCCAGACTCGGCACAGCGGCTCGGACGCACGCTCCCACTCGCTGGAGTGGAGGTCCGATTGCGTGGAGTAGAGACGTTCGCCGTCGCGGGGCCGCCGGTACTCGTAAAGGGGGACCACGGCCGGGTTGGCGTCGGCGGTCTGCAGGCCGGTCGTTGGCGCCAGGGCGAAGAAGAGCGGCTGGGATTTGTCGCCCGGCGGTCGGTCGCGGCGCAGGAGCGTTACGCCGTTCTCCATGTGGGACCAGATGGGCACGAGACCCTCGGCCGGGCGGTCGACGGGCATGGCGAAGAATGGTTGCGATTCGACCCGCGGCCAGGCACAGGCGGCTTCGACGTCGTTCCGCATCATCCATCGCGGCGGAGCGTCGGGTTCCCGCACGAGGTACACCGGAGCCGGCAGGCTTAGACGCGGGTCGTCCAGGTCCAGGCGATACATGATCTGGTTGTAGTCGTAACGCGGGGTTTTGGCCTTGGCGTCGGAGAAGGCGGCGGTGTACGTGCCCTCGAAGTAGATCACGCGCCCGGCCTGCTGATCGAAGAACGGGTGCTGCGTCGGGTTGTAGAAGTTGTACGCGTCGTGGGCGACGACCCGGCGGGCGTAGACCCACGGACCTGCGGGCGTGTCCGCCTCGGCGAACCAGATTTCGCCCGGCCGGCCGCTGGCGATCCTCACCCATCGGCGGCGGTGCTCGTTCCAGCAGACCGAGCCGCGATCCAGCGGGACGGGCCGGCCGGTCTCGATGTCACGGGTCTGCGTCCAGGCTTCATCAGGTTTGAGCCGGCCGGAGCTGATGAGCCTGCGCAGACGCGAGCCGTCGAGACGTTCGGCGCCGGGCCGCCATTCGTAGCGGGGTCGGTCGTCGCGGTCGCGGAGAACCTCCGGCGGATTGTCCCCCTCGGCGGGGGCCAGGCAGGTGAAGGCCTCGTAGGCGTCGAGATTCTTCAGGCTTTCGAGGTCGGCTTTCACGCGGAGGTCCGGGTACAGGTAGAAGTACTCCGTGTCGCCGACGCGGACACGGAAGGGATGGGCGGAGTCGTGCCCGTCGTGGATCTCCCAACGGGCGACGGACTCGAACGACTCCTTGCGGTCGTCGAACATCGCCAGGTGCCAGGCGTTGGCCCGGCCCAGGTCCTTCATCACGGCGACGCGGGCGAGCAGTCGCTCCCGGCCGGAGTCGTCGCGGAGCGTCATGAGACCTTCGATCCACTTGAGCCCCTCGCCGAACTCGGAGTCCGGGCACATCGGCTTGGCGAAGCCCGTGTCGTCCGTGAAGTAGTCGAGGTCCACGCCGACGGCCGGGTCGAGTCCGCCCCGGCCGGGGAGTTCGGAAGTCGCGCCGGAGGCTCCGAAGTTGCCGAGCGGATAGGACGGGCGATCCGTGTCGCCCCAGAACCAGTAGATCTTGCCCCGGTACGGCGTGGCGATGACCGTGTCCTGGCCGAAGACCTGACCGCTGAGCACGGGCTCTCGCAGGGGGGCGGGTCGCCCGAGCAGGACCGTGTCGCGATAGATGCCGCCGCCGGTGACGCGATAGAGCCGCTCGGCGATGTTGAGACGCTTGAGCTTGACGACCGCTCGGCCGCCCGCGACGGGCCGGAGCTTGACGCCGCGGTTGTCGAAGAAGTCCTTGGGGTGCTCGTAGCCGTCGCTGCGGACGTGGAAGAACACCTCGCGATCCATCAGGCCCGGCTCGTAAAAGGCAATCAAGCCGTTGCTGTCGGTCCAGTAGCTCACGTTGTTGACGGTGGTGAGTTCGGCCAGGGGCACGCCGCGGCCGGTCTGCTCGTCGACGACTTCGATGGCGAAGCACGGGGTGGGCCGCGATGTCCTGGAAGCACACCCGCACAGGGTGGCGGCCATCGAGAGCAGCAGGCCCAGAGACGTGCTCCACGCGACGAGATGCCGGCGATTCCGAGGGCGGTTGGTTGTCTTCATTCGAGGGTCCTTTCCTTTCATCGAGCCACGATAGTACCGCACGGGCCGGTCCGGCGGAAGGGGGGACAGGGAAGAATCGGGTTGGGCCGTCAGGTTCGGTCAGAGCAGCAAGGATGCGGCATCGCGCGGGGACAGTATCCCCGCCTTCCTGGGAATGGCGGGGTCGGTCCTGCGATTCGATTAGCCGTTCGACCGTCAACAGGAGGGCGAGGCATGCGTCGCCCCTACGAGAGACCGACGGCCTCGCGATCGATCGAGTCACGAATCACGGGTCACGAGTCGTAGTCTCGTGAAGCGTGAAGCGACGGAACGAGTCACGGGCCACGGGTCACGAGCCACTTCTCAGTACTCCTTGAACCTCCGCATCCACTGCGGCCAGTTCTCCGGCTGAACGCCGCCGGCCTTGGTCCAGGGGCCGCCCGTGTCGAAGCTCTTGTACCACTTGAGCGTCCAGAGCTCCTTGAGGCCCACTCTGCGGACCGACCAATCCTGGAACATGGCGTTGATCGCCGCATCGTGCCGATCGATACAGAAATCCTTCATGTCGCAGGGTGGATCAAGGTCCCCGTCATGCGCAGGGGGCTTGGAATGAGGACCGACAGCTCCCGACAACCACATCCCGCCGTCAAGGAGAATCACCGTCCCGGCGCCCCCGGTGCGAAACATGTCTGGTTGAGAGCCGACCACATTCCTGATTGAGGCCGTGGAGTTGAGTCCATAGCTGCCGGAGAATGCCCCGCCGCCCGCAATGGGATCTGTCATCTTCCATGCGGCGAACTTGCTCCCTCTGCAGCCCGCGGACGATCCCGTCTTCCCTTTCGGATCCTCGCTCCGGGCGGCCATGGGGCACAGGAGCAGATCGTTGGAGTCGGCGTAGTACCAGCGGCTCCAACGCCACCAGGGGAGCTTCCACATGCGCCAGTCCAGTTGCTCGTTGTGCTCGTTCATGTACATCGAGAAGACGATGCCCCACTGGCGGAGGTTGGCCTGGCAGGCCACGGCCCTGGCTTGCTTTCGCACCCGCCCGGCGGCCGGCAGCAGGACCGCCAGGAGCAGGGCAATGAGCGAAATCACGACCAGCAGTTCGATCAGAGTGAAGGCGGAGCAATTGATGATGGATAATGGATGATGGATGATTGAAGCGGACACGGCCCGGGCGCGCCCCGGGAAGGGGGCGACCTGCCGGCATCGCTTTTCCCATATGACCGCCATCGCATCTGCTCCTTTCCCGCACAAGAAGCTCCGTTTTGCACTCGCTGCGATCCTGCTCAATTCTGCCATTTTCTCCGACCTTCTGTCAAGTGGAGGAATCGAGGAATTCAATGAGAACGCGATCCTGTATTTCTTCGTATGCCCATCCCAGTTTCGATTGAAAGGTCGGGCGGCGACAATCTTCGCAACCTGTGGATCGCCCTCATTCTTCGACGTTGTTCGCTCCGCGAGTGGCGATTCACGCCCCGCGATCCGTTCCCTCCGGCCTACAGCCTGTAGCCTCCAGCCTGCCCGCAACGACATGGTTGCCACGGCCTGTCCTGCGCGGTAAGCTTTCTCTCGGCGGCCGGCGGGCCGGAGCTTGGATTCGCCTGCCCGCGGCGGGGTCGCCGGGAGTCCGGGTTGCTGAATGGGAACGAACCGATCAAGGAAAGGGCAGGATACTATGAGCCATGACAAGCATATGACATTCACGCGGCGTCGATTCCTGGCGAAAGGGGCGATGGCGGCCGGCGCGGTCGCGCTGCCGTACTACGTCCCGGCCTCGGCACTGGGAGCCGGCGGGGCCGCCGCGCCCAGCAACCGCATCGTAATGGGCAGCATCGGAGTGGGCGGTCGGGGCTCGTACGATCTGGGGTATGGCCTGACCGAATCGGACGTGCAGTGGGTCGCGGTCTGCGACGTTCACAAGGGCCGCCGCGACGCGGCCAAGAACACGGTCGACGCCAAGTACGGCAACAAAGACTGCGCCGCGTACAGCGACATGCGGCAGCTCCTGGCCGAGCGGACGGACATCGACGCCGTGCTGATCGCCACGGGCGACCGCTGGCACGCGTTGGCCTCGATCCTCGCGATGCGGGCGGGCAAGGACGTCTATTGCGAGAAGCCGTCGTGCCTGACGATGGCCCAGGGCCAGGCGGTCGTCGAGACCGCCAAACGATATGGACGGGTCTACCAGACCGGGGCTCAGCGGCTCAGCGAGGCGAACCACGTCTTCGCGATCGAGATGGCCCGCACCGGGCGGCTGGGCCCGATCCACACGGTCTACGCCGACTGCCGCTGGCGCGACGGGCTGAATCACGACTGGCTGCCGACGCAGCCGGAACCGGCCAAGGACGTGCTGGACTGGGATCTCTGGCTCGGGCCCTGTCCCTGGCGGACGTACAACGAGGGCTACGTCAATGGGGCCGGCTGGTACCACTACTTCGATTTCGCCACCGACGTCGCGATGTGGGGCGCGCACACGGTGACGCAGGCCCTCGCGGGGCTGGACATGGAGAAGGTGTCCTCGATCGAGTTCGAATACGCCGGGCCGGACGCGACGATGATGACCCGCCTGGACAACGGCGTGAAGATGGTCCTGTTCCGCGTGGCCGGCTCGGTGTGGGACCCGTGCAAGTATTGGCACGGCGCCTGCGGCGAGCGATATGAGGGGCCCGAGGGATGGGCGGGCGCCGCGGACGGCTACTCAGAGCCCGACGTCTCGACGCCCTCGATGATGGGCGAATTCAAGAAGGTGATCGCGGACTATACGGGCCGCACGCAGCGGCCGATGAACCACGTGCGGGACTTCCTCGACTGCGTCCGGTCGCGCCGGCCCACGGTGGCGAACCCCGACATCATGTTCCGCTCGATGAGCATCTGCCTGGCGGCGGACATCTGCGAGCAACTGAAGCGCAACGTGAAGTTCGACCTGCGCAAGGCCGAATTCGTCGGCGATCCGGAGGCCAACCGCCTCCGCTCCCGCGTGATGCGCGTCCCGTTCACGATCTGACCTTCTTGCCTCCGCGCGGGCGGGGGGCAACGCCGGCTTTCGCAGATTGAAGGCACACAAGGAAGGCGTGACAGCGATAGGCTGGGCTCCGCCCACCGTCTTTTCTGCTTCAAACGCTTCCACGCTTCTACGCTCCCACGCGGCGTCCGGCCGCAGGATGCGGGAAGGCCGTTCTCGTAGGATGGGCTTGAGCCCATGCGGACAAAGTCCGAAGGCAACTGCGGCGCAGAACGCGCAAAAGCTTAAAATGATTCCGCTGAAAAACCCACCCTCTTTTATGCGGATTGCACTTGTCTTTTATTGAGGGATCGGATATGCTCTGGAGTGAAGGGGGGAGGTGGATGTTAAGG
>JBDKUU010000157.1:0-7675 GCA_039679525.1 Phycisphaerales bacterium
CATTCTACAAAGCCGCGATCATTGCAGGATCAGACCCGCGAAAGAGGCAAGGCGTACTCGGGGGCAGACGCCAACTCGCGATTTTCGGCTATCTCCCGCAGTTTGGCTTTCCTTTCATTTTCGTGCCATTGGCCCAAAACCGCAAGATACCGGGGACTTTGGGGCGGAGCCCTCATCGTTCTACACATCTACAGCGGCCCGGACATGCCCGCGGCGGACGTGTGAGGGAGATCCTGCGTTTTGGCCAGAAACATGATGCCGGCAAAGCCCGGCTCTGCGGTCAGAATGACTCCGCTGTCCTGGCGAGGTCCCGGATTTGTCTGTCATGCTGCTGGCCCAAAGCGAAAAATCTCGGGGGTCCGGGGGCGGCGCCCCCGCTCTTGGACACTTCCAACACCCGAGTTCTAGAAAAGTGCGAAGATGTGTAGAACAGCGAGGGCGGAGCCCCTGAAAGCACTCCTTCGATTGCATCCCGTTTGTTCTCGTTCAGGGCCGGACTGCGGGCGAGGAGACCCCGTGCGGCGGAAGCGTCGCGGCACGGCGTGTGCCCGCGTTTCGTGGAGTTATGGCGTCCGGTGAGCAATTTCCTTATTGACGCAAGGCGACGTCTTGATTACAATGCTTAGGTAGTTCTGGATCAAAATACACAGAACGTGAGCAGGACTTCGGCGACATTTGTCCCTCCGGGCAAAGATTCGGTCGGAGGATTTGCCTGGAGAGGAAGGACTGGGGACCTCGGGGGGGCTCCCGGAACCCGCGTCTGTGGTCGTACATATCAGTCAGGTATCACCGTGCCGGAAGGCGTAGGGATTTTTTTTGCCCGCGTTGGTGCGCCCTTAAGGAGCCCGGGTTCTGAAGGTGCGAGCCGGCCCCGGTCGAGCCTCTCCCGCGTCGCCGGCGGACTGTACCCTGAAGGTCATCAGCGTTGCCGGGAGTCCATCCATGACGCGAATGTGGCTGTTCTCGATCCTGCTGCTCTTGCCCGCCCATGTGGGACAGGCGCAAATGCCCGTCCTCTTCGGCGATGCCCGTCTCAAGGAACTCGTGGAAGAGGAACTCTGGATCGCCGATCCCACTCCGGCCGACATGCTGGGTCTGACCTCTCTGACCGCCAACTCCCAGGGGATCGCGAGCCTGACAGGCCTCGAGTACGCCAAGAACCTGACCGTCCTGGAAATGACCCACAACCAGGTCAGCGACCTGAGCCCCCTGTCGGGCCTGTCCAATCTGTCTTCGATTGTCCTCAATACCAATGAGGTCAGCGACCTGAGTCCGCTGGGCGGACTGAAACACCTCACGAACCTGAACCTGCACGCCAACCGGATCAGCGACGTCTCGCCGCTGGCCGGGCTGTCCAATCTCTCGACGCTCATCATCCGCGTCAACCGCATCAGCGACATCTCCCCGCTGGGGGGACTGTCCAATCTGCGGAGCCTCAATCTCGAAGACAATCAGATCTCGAGCCTCTCGGGCATCAGCGGACTGGAGAACCTCAGCGAACTGCACGCGGGATTCAATCGAATCAGCGATCTGTCGCCGGTGTGCGGCCTGGAGAGCCTGTCGTACCTGGACGTGCACAACAACCAGGTGAGCGACATCTCGTGCCTGACAAGCATCACGTCGCTTCGCCGGCTGGACCTGCGAAACAACCCCCTGAACCAGGGCGCCTACGACGAGGACATCCCGCGAATCGAAGCGAACAATCCCGGCATCTACATCGACCGCGATTCCCACGCAGGACACATTCTGCGGGTCTCCTCGACCGCCGGCGGGTCCGTGATCGATCCGGGTGAGGGCGAATTCGGATACGACTACAACGCAACCGTCCGACTCGAAGCCAAGGCCGATTCCGGCTTCAAGTTCACAGGCTGGTCGGGCAGCCACTCCAGCTCGCAAAACCCGATGTTCATCACGCTGGACGGCGACGCCTCCATCCAGGCGACCTTCATGAGCGTGCTGACCGAACTCTACGTGGACGACGACGCCCCCGGCGATCCCAAGCCCTTCGACAACCGGACGAGCGATCCCCGGGAGGACGGGACTTTCGAACACCCCTTCGATCGAATCCAGGAGGCGTTGGACGTCGCGGCCGGCGGCGTTTCCATCACGGTGATGCCCGGGACTTATCGCGAGAATATCGATCTGCTGGGCAAGAAGGTCCATGTGATCGCAGTCGATCCCAAGAACCCCTACGCGGGTCCGTCGGCGACGATCGAAGGCGTGGGCAACGGTCCCGTCGTACGCATCCGCCCGGGCGGCGGAAAAGAGTGCAGCCTTGTCGGATTCGTCATCACCAAGGGCACGGGCCAGATTGCCTGCGCGGTCGACTGCGCCGGCGCCAGTCCTGCCCTGGCCAACTGCCTGATCGTCGGCAACCGCTGCCTCGATCCTGGGGGGGCCGCGTTGCGATTCGAGGACAGCCAGGCCGTGCTGATCAATTGCACGATCGCCGACAACTACGCGGGGCTTGAGGGGGCTGCCCTCACACTGGCCGACAGCAACATCACAATGAGCGATTCGATTGTGTGGGGCAACAGTCCCCAGGAGATCACCAAGACCACCGTCAGCCAGCCTCTCCTCCGCTACTGTGCGGTGCGAGGCTGGTGGCCGGACCTGGGCAACATCCACGCCGATCCCCTCTTCGTCGCCCGGGGGAGCTGGGTGAACCGCGACAATCCCGGCGAAACGGTCGACCCCGCAGATTCCAGGGCCACGTGGGCGGGAGGAGATTACCACGTGAAATCCCAGGCGGGCCGGTGGGACCGATCGGCGAAAACATGGGTCTACGACACGGCTACCAGTCCCTGCATCGACGCCGGGACCCCGGGAAATCCGGTCGGCCATGAACCCACGCCCAACGGAGGCATCGTCAATATGGGAGTCTACGGCGGCACAATCGAGGCCAGCAAGAGCCGGGCCGCTGTGCCCTCTCCCTAGCAGTCCCCGAGCCGCGCACAACCATATCTGGTATGCGAACGCCTCGACGCTCTCCCCACTGCCGGGATAGGCAAGCGTCGAGACGGAGATTCCACGAGAATAGCCCCAGGGATCTGGGGTTGTGCGTATTCCCCCTGCCGCGTCTCTGTCTCTTGGTCATCATTTTTGCGTACGTAGAAATAACAAGGGTCCGGACAACGTCGTTCTATTGGCGGAGCTGCTATTTGCCCCCAAGAAGGATCTCGACCCAGGGCCTCACGGAATTTCTCTTGGAGATCCGCCGGAGAGAGGGTATACTGGTAAGTCACGAGATAAACTTTCGAAATCCGCCTTGGCGTGAGGCGGCGCGGTGCTGGAGGACGAGATGAAAATCGCGCTGTATACCCTGGTGTCGGTGTTGCTACTATTGGGCGGCCGGACATGGGCCGAGTCACCGGTCTCTATCCCGGACGCGGGCCTCAAGGCAGCCATCGAGGACGCTCTGTACATCAGCGATCCCACACCCACCGACATGCTGTCACTGACCCATCTCGAAGCGCAGGCGCACAACATCTCCAGCCTGAGCGGCCTGGAATCGGCCCTGAATCTGCAGAGCCTGAGCCTTCGCTTCAACCACGTCGGCGACGTGAGCCCCCTGGCGGGCCTGAGCAATCTGAGTTCGCTGCATCTCAACGACAACGAGGTCTGCGATGTCTCGCCCCTGGGCGGCCTGACCAGCCTGCACACGCTGGACCTTCACGACAACAAGATCAGCGACATCTCCGCGCTGTCCGGGCTGGTCAACGTGACGTCGCTGGCTCTCCGCCAAAACCCGCTGAGCGACATCTCTCCGCTGGCGGGCATGGCCAATCTGGCGGAACTGTCGCTCCTGGAGACGCGGGTCAGCGACATCTCCGCGCTGGCGAACCTCAAGGCACTGCGGTACGTGGACCTGCGGGATTGTCCTCTCAACGATGACGCCTATGACGTCTACATACCGCAGATGCAGGCGAACAACCCCGGCATGGAGATCGAGACCGATCCCTACCGCGGACGCCTGCTCACCCTCTCCTCGACGTTCGGCGGGTACGTGGCCGAGCCGGGCGAGGGGGAATTCGTGTATCCTTTCGATACGCTGGTCCACCTCAAGGCCCAGGCCGACCCGGGATTCGTGTTCGACCACTGGAGCGGACCGTTTCCCATCACCACCGCTGCCGCCGACATCTACACCGAGCGGAGCTACGAATTTCGGGCCCACTTCCGGAGCCTTCGCGACACGCTCTATGTGGACAGCCGCGCCGCGGCCGATCTCGGCGCGGACGGCTCGCCCGAACGGCCGATTCCGACCATCCAGGACGCCATCGAAGTCGCGAGCCAGGGCGTCACGATCGTCGTGTACCGGGGCGTCTATCGCGAGAACGTCGATCTCCAGGGCAAGAAGATCCACCTGAAGGCCGTCGATCCCGACAATCCCGACGGCGGCCCCTGCGCGACCATCGAAGGCACGGGCGGCAAACCGGTCGTCACGATCGGGTCCGGCTGCGGCGCCGAGTGCAGCCTGTCCGGCTTCGTCATCACCCGGGGACGGGGCGGCATCGTCAGCGCCATCGACTGTTCCGGGGCGGCCCCCAGGCTGAGCAATTGCCTGATCGTCGGCAACCGCTGCAGCGATCCCAACGGAGCCATCGCGAAGTTCCGTGAGAGCCAGGCCGTGCTCATCCAGTGCACCTTCGCGGACAACTACGCCGGCGAAAACGGGGCCGGCCTGACCCTCGTCGACAGCGACGTCACCATCACGAATTCGATCTTCTGGAACAATCGTCCCAGCGAAATCGTCAGCCGCGGCGCCGGTCACCCCGTCATTCGCTACTGCTGCGTTCGCGGCTGGTGGCCCGATTTCTACAACATCTTCAGCGATCCGTTGCTGGCCCGTCCGGGCTATTGGGCGGATCCGGCCGACCCGGCGAAGACGCTGGCGAGGGACAATCCCCAGGCCGTCTGGGTGGACGGGGATTACCATGTGAAATCTCAGGCCGGTCGATGGGACCCGACCGCATGCTGCTGGGTATACGACGACGCGACCAGTCCGGCGATCGACACCGGCGATCCGGCCAGTTCGATCGGGCGGGAGTCATCGCCCAACGGCGGGATCGCCAATATGGGCGCCTACGGGGGCACCGCCGAGGCCAGCAGGAGTCTTGGCGGCGTCGCCGGCGCGCAGGGGTCCACTTCGCAGCAACAGCCTTGAGTGGTCGATAGTGCGGAAAAGCGGAAAAGCGAAAAGTTGGCAATCTGTAGCACGAGATAATGTGCCGTGGCGAGCGGCATTGCGCGGCACAGGCAGAGGGAACTATGGAAAGGACGTCTTTTTTTCTGTCCGCGGTGTTTTTGTTTTGTTGTGTTGAGAGCGTACGAGGAGAGGCGCCGGTGAACATACCCGATCCTGTGCTGAAAGCGGCCATCGAGAGGGCCCTGTGGATCTCGGATCCGACGCCGACGGATATGCTGGGAATGACCGATCTCGGTTACATCGAGGACTGGGGGCAGCAGGAACAAGGGATCAAGAGCCTGACGGGACTGGAGTACGCCGCGAACTTACGGAAGCTGGTGCTTCGCTTCAATCCGTTCAGCGACATCTCCGCCCTGTCGGGCCTGACGAATCTGAGTTGGCTGGAGCTTTCCCAGAACTGCATCGGCGACATCTCGCCCCTGTCGGGCCTGACGAATCTGACGTATCTGAATCTGCATGCGAACGGTTTCTCGGATATTTCCCCCCTCTCGGGCCTGGCCCAGATCTCAACGCTGATTCTTCGTTTCAACAACATCGGCGACATCTCCAGCCTCTCAGGACTGAAGGAGCTGCGGGAACTGGATCTCGGGGAAAACCACGTCGCCGATCTGTCCGTCCTGTCCTCGCTGACCCAGTTGTCGGAACTGCGGCTCTGGAGCAACGGCCTCAGCGACATTTCGCCGCTGGCTTCGTTGTCGAATCTCAGATCGGTGGACCTGTCGCGCAACCAGATCTCAGACGTCTCCGCGCTCGGCGGATTGAGCGGCCTGCAGAGCGTGGACCTCACTTCCAACCAGGTTCGGGACCTCTCCGCCCTGTGCGGCCTCACCTCGCTCTCCAGTCTGCGGCTGCGCGACAATCCCCTGTCCGAAGAGGCCTACCGCGTCCAGATCCCCCGGATCGTCGCGAACAATCCGGGGATCTCCATCGAGCATGAGGCCCACGTGGGACGGCTTCTCTCCCTCGCGTCCACGGTGGGAGGATCGGTGATCAGCCCGGGCGAGGGCGTCTACACGTACGACCTCAACGCCGACGTTCGCATCGAGGCCGAGGCGGACCCGGGGTTCACGTTCGCCGGCTGGTCCGGCGGCGTTCCCTCGACGCAAAACCCGGTGTTCATCACGATGACCAGGGACTTTACCGTCAAGGCGTATTTTATCAGCCCGCGGACTACGCTCTACGTGGACGACGACGCCCCGGCCGATCCCGCCCCCGGCGACCCGAACTGCAACGATCCCGACGCGGACGGTTCGCCCGAGCACCCCGTCGCCCGCATTCAGGACGCGATCGACGTGGCGCAGCACGGCGTCGTCATCTACGTCCTGCCGGGCGTCTATCGCGAGAACATCACCCTGATGGGCAAGAGGATTCAACTGAAGGCCGTCGACCCGCTCAATCCCAATGGAGGCCCCTGCGCGGTCATTGAGGGCACGGGCGGCGCGCCGGTCGTCACCATCGACTCCGGCATCGGCTCCCAGTGCGGCGTATCCGGCTTCGTCATCACCCGGGGGCGAGGCGCGATCGTCGGCGCGATCGAATGCTGCGAATCGAACCCGACGCTGAGCAACTGCCTGATCGTGGGCAATCGCTGCGACGACCCCAACGGAGCCGCCATCCGTTTCACTCGAAGCCGGGCCGTGCTCTCCGAGTGCAGCGTCGTGGACAACTATGCGGGCGAGAACGGGGCCGGCATGATCCTCCGGGACAGCGACATCACCATGACGAATTCGATTTTCTGGGGCAATCGGCCCGCGGAGATCTCCGCTCGCGGCACGAGCGATCCTTTCATTCGCTACTGTTGCGTTCGCGGCTGGTGGCCGGACCTCGGCAACATTCACAGCGACCCGCTCCTGGTCCGTCCCGGATACTGGGCCGATCCGGCCGATCCGACGAAAACGATGGCGAGGGACAATCCTCATGCCGTCTGGACGGACGGGGACTACCACGTGAAATCGCAGGCCGGACGGTGGGACCCGGCTCTGCTTTCGTGGGTGCGAGACGACGTCACCAGCCCCGCCATCGACGCCGGCGATCCGGCCGATGCGGTTGGGCAGGAGCCCCTGCCCAACGGGAAGATCATCAACATGGGAGTCTATGCCGGGACCAATGAGGCCAGCAAGAGCCGTTGAGCAAGGACTATGGACCAGAATCACAGAGACAGCGTCGTGTCGAGATGGATCATCGCAATTCTACTGGCTGCGGGCTTGCAGGCCGTTCACGCACAGCCGCTGACGATCAGTCCGTCATCCTCCTGGAAGAACCAACTCGCCTATCCTTACGATGCGTTCTGCAACAGCAGATTCGCCGACGGCAAATCCAAGTGGGTCAAGTTCACGATCCTCCTGGAGCCTTACGATCCGAACGTGGTCTACTTCCAGAACAGCAGCGCGTACGTGTTCCACTACAGTTTCGCCACCGACGTGCTCGATCCGTTCCACGGGATGACCGCCCCGCAGTACAACTCCGTCA
>JBDKUU010000158.1:0-5260 GCA_039679525.1 Phycisphaerales bacterium
ACCCGCCCTTTCACCTCAGGACAATTCGCAAACCGCCCCTCGGCGGTGACGGAGATATCATGCCCGAAATCCCGGAACCATAGCTTCACACAGCCCTCGCCATGGACGCGGCCATTGAGGCGAAGGCGCGCGGCGGCGATAGCGCCGGCGTGCCGATGTCGGCCGCGACATCCGGCTGCGATCGAGAGATCTGGTACAAATTCCGCTGGGCTGCGCCTCTGGAGGCGCCCCAGGGCGCGCGTGAGCGGCGTTTCCGCACCGGCCTCCAGTATGAGCGATGGCTGCTCGATGACCTGCGCGGCACTGGCGCGCTGGTCCAGGAGATAGACGAAGGCACCGGACGGCAGATCGCCATTCAACTCGCTGACGGGCACTTGCGCGGCAAGGTTGACGGCATCGCCACAGGTGTCATCGAAGCGCCGAAGGCCGAGCACGTCGTCGAATGCAAGTCGATGAAAGCGGCCGATTTCCGCGCCGTTCTCAAGCATGGGCTGGCGAAAGCGAAGCCGGACCACTGGATGCAGTGCCAGCTTTACATGCACGGCCTTGGCCTCGCCCGGGCGCTGTACCTTTGCGCGAACAAAGATACCGACGAGATCCACGTCGAGCGCGTCGCCTATGATGCTGCCGCTGCGATGGCGACGGAAGCCCGGGTCGGCAGGATCGTCGAGACGAACACCCCGCCGGCTCGTGCCGCCGATGATCCGGAATCCTTCACCTGCAAATTCTGCCTCGCCAAGGACGTCTGCCATCGCGGCGCTTGGCCTCGGCAGAACTGCCGCACGTGCCTGCACTCCTCGCCGGGCCCGGCCGGGTCATGGTCCTGCGAGAAGCACCGCAAGGTCCTTGGCTACACCGCCATGCAGTCGGGATGCAGCGATCACCGCTTCATTCCATGGCTGGTGCCGGGCGAGCAGATCGATGTGCTCGACGGCGATCTGATCGTCTACCGACTGACGGGCGGCGAGCAGTGGATCGATGGAATGAGGGGGGAGGCCAATGGCTGACCTCTCGACCTATCACGACATGATTGCCGCCAAGCGCATCGCGTTCCAGCCGCGCGGGTTCGATGACGTTGATGCGGGTCGCCTGCCAACATGGTTGTTCGATCACCAGAGACACGGCGTCGAGTTTTCCCTGCGGACCGGAGCTTCGGCCCTCTTCTACGACACCGGTCTCGGCAAGACCGGCATGGCCCTGGCGTGGGGCGACGAGGTTGTCCGGCGGACGAACAAGCCCGTCTTGATGCTCGCGCCGCTGGCTGTCGCTTCGCAGCACGTCGCGGAGGCCGAGAAATTCGGCATTGACGCGCGCCTGTCTCGTTTCGGCATCCCGCCCGATACGCCGCGCATCGTCGTCACGAACTATGACCGCCTGGAGAGGTTCGACCCGGCTGATTATGCCGGTGTCATTCTCGACGAAAGCTCAATCCTCAAGAGCTTTTCCGGCGCCACGACGCGCAAGTTGATCGAGGCGTTCTCCAAAACCCCATACCGCCTTGCATGCTCGGCGACGCCGGCCCCGAACGATCACACCGAGCTCGGCCAGCATTCCGAGTTTCTCGGTGCGCTAGACCGAAGTCAGATGCTGGTGCGCTGGTTCCTGCACGACAGCGCCGACACTGGCACGTGGCGCATGAAGGGCCATGCTGTCACAGACTTCTGGAATTGGGTGGCGTCATGGGCGCGGGCAGTTTCCAAGCCCTCGGACATCGGGTTTTCGGATGTCGGGTTCGACATGCCCGGCCTCATCGTCCATCGCCACATCGTGGCGGCTGATCGGTCGATCGGCGCGGGTGAGGAGAAGAAGGGCAAGAACAAAGGACAGCCGCTGCTGTTCCGGATGCCTGACACCTCCGCGACATCAATCCACGCCGAGAAGCGCCTGACGTCTCACGATCGAGCCGTGATGGTTGCCCAACTGATCGCCGCTGAACCCGATGAGCCATGGCTGGTATGGGTCGACACCGACTACGACGCCGCTGCCGTGAAGGACGCGTGCGCCGGGATGGTCGAGGTCTCCGGCAAGATGACCATCGATGACAAGGAGGAACGTCTCGGCGCATTCTCCCGCGGCGAGATCAAGCGACTTCTCACCAAGCCAAGCATCGCTGGATATGGCCTCAATTGGCAGCACTGCGCCCGCATGGCCTTCTGTGGGATCAACTTCTCCTACGAGAGCTATTACCAGGCCGTTCGCCGATGCTGGCGCTTCCGCCAGACCCGTGACGTGCATGCCCACATTGTCTGTGCCGACACCGAAGCGGCGATCTGGGACGTGGTGAGCCGCAAGGCCGGCGACCACGAGACGATGAAGGCCGAAATGATCGCCGCGATGCGCCGGGCCGCGATGAAGGCCCATGCTCTCGCAACTTACTCCCCCGCAATAGAGGCGCGCCTGCCGGCGTGGATGACCGATGCACGTGCTTGACCAGCATATCGGCGACCGCTTCGCCGCCTACAATGTCGATTGCGTCGAGTTCACGTCGGCCATGCCGAGCGACAGCATCGACCTTTCCGTGTACTCGCCCCCGTTCGCCCACCTGTTTGTCTATTCGGACAGCGAGCGCGACATGGGGAATGTGGCGGATTACGCGACCTTCGGCGCCACATACCGACACCTCGTGCGGGAGCTTTTCCGCGCCACCAAGCCGGGCCGCATCTCGGTCGTGCATTGCTCCGACCTGCCTACCACTGCGTCGAAGGATGGCGTGATCGGCCTGTTCGACTTGCCTGCGGTCATTCGCGAAGCGCACCAGGCCGAGGGATGGGTCTACCATTCCCGCGTGACGATCTGGAAAGACCCCGTCGTCGAGATGCAGCGCACCAAGGCGCACGGCCTTCTCTATAAGACCTTCCGCACGGACTCGTCGCGGTGCCGCACCGGGATGCCGGACTATCTCCTGATTTTCCGCAAGCCGACCGGAGCCGTCACTGAGACAACTCCCGATCCGGTCGCACATGACCCATCGAAATACCCGGTGACGCGCTGGCAGGAGATCGCCTCTCCCGTCTGGATGACCATCGACCAGACCAACGTGCTGAACGTCAAGGTGGCGCGAGAGGACAAGGACGAGCGTCACCTGTGCCCGCTGCAACTGGACGTGATTGAGCGTGCCATCACGCTCTACAGCAACCGCGGCGACACGGTTTTCTCACCGTTCCTCGGGATCGGATCGGAAGGATATCAAGCCCTCAAGATGGGCCGCCGCTTCATCGGGACCGAACTCAAGGCGGCGTACTTCCGGCAGGCGGTCAAGAACATGGTCCAGGCGGAGCAGGAAGGGGAGGCGGGCGACCTTCTGGCCGGAGTGGCCGCAGAATGACATCGCTTCGCCCCTACCAATCCGCCGCGATTCGATCCGTGCTCGACTATTGGGGCAACGGCGGCGGCAACCCGCTCGTCTCCATGGCGACCGGCACCGGCAAGAGCGTGGTCATCGCGAACCTGGTGCGCGAGCTGCGCGACTTGAACCCTTCCATCCGGTTCCTGATGCTGGTGCACGTCAAGGAGCTCGTCGCGCAGAACGTCGGCGCGCTGCTTCGCACCTATCCGGACGCCCCGGTCGGCATCAACTCGGCCGGCCTTGGTCGGCGCGACAAGCACCAGCCGATCCTCTTTGCCTCAATCCAATCTGTCTACCGAGACGACGGCTATTCGCTCGGGCCGCGCGATGTGGTGCTGATCGACGAGGCGCACCTCGTGCCGCGATCGGGCGATGGCATGTACCGGCGCCTGCTCGACAACCTTCGCCGCACATCGCCCGATCTTCGAGTGGTTGGGTTCACCGCGACCCCGTTCCGGATGGACAGTGGGCGTCTCGATCAGGGCGGCGAAAGGATCTTCGACGAGATCGTCTTCAACTACGGCATCGTCGACGGCATCCGTGATGGCTACCTATCGCCGCTCGTCTCGAAGGCGACAGCGACCACGATGGACGTGTCCGACGTGCAGCGGCGTGGCGGGGAGTTCGTTTCCGGTGCTCTGGAAGTGGCCGTCGACAAGGATTGGCTCACCCGCGCCGCAGTCGACGAGATGGTGACGTACGGGGCCGCTCGCCGTTCATGGCTGGCCTTCTGCGCGGGCGTCGCCCATGCCGAGCATGTCCGCGACGAGGTGCGCGGCCGCGGGATCTCTTGCGAGATGGTGACAGGCGAGACGCCGCATGGTGAGCGCGACCGGATCATCCGGGCATTCAAGGATGGCCATATCCGGTGCCTGACGAACGCGATGGTGTTGACCACCGGCTTTGATGCGCCGGCCGTCGATCTGGTCGCGATGCTGCGCCCGACGCTCTCCACCGGCCTCTATGTCCAGATTTGCGGCCGGGGGACGCGTCTCGCCGCGGGCAAGGACGACTGTCTGGTGCTCGACTTCGCCGGCAATGTTCGCCGGCACGGCCCGGTGGACACCATCGTCATCGAAACCAAGGCGCCGTCGTCCCGGGTCAAAGCTGACGTCGATGAGGTGCGATCGAAGGAGTGCCCGGGATGCAAGAGCCTTGTCGCCCTCAACACGCACCAGTGCCAGACCTGCGATCACGAGTGGCCCCGCATCGACAAGCCGAAGCACGAGGCCGTCGCAGAGTCCGCGCTCCCCATCCTGTCGACAGAGGCGCCAGCATGGATACCCGTCGAGGATGTGCGCTTTTTTCGGCACGCAAAGCCCGGCAGTCCCACCAGCCTGCGGGTTGAGTTCTCCTGCGGGCTTGCCACGCATCGCGCCTGGATGTGCTTCGAGCACGACGGCTTTGCCCGGGAAAAGGCGCACGCTTGGTGGAGGCAATGGGCTGGCACCCCGCCGCCCACGACCGTCGCCGAAGCCCTCCAGCGGCAGCAAGAGATCGCGCCGCCGAACGAAATCAGGGTGAAGGCCGAGGGCAAGTATTTCGCCATCACGGGATATCGCCGGCGCCTCCAGCAGGCCGCCCAATGAAGCGGCTCGTCAACACCCCCTACGTCTGCATCGTCTGCCGAGGGCGCGATAGCGGAACTGGCGTCGGCACGCCCGATCGCATCGGCTGGTTCTGCGCCACCTGCGGCCCTGACCGAGCAAGGATCATCCATTTCATGGACAAGAAAAGCCTCGACGCTTTCGAGCTTCGCATCCTCAAGCGTGTCCGCGCGCATCTGCAGGATGGCGACCTGGAGGTGCCTGACAGCGAGCTCGTGCCGTTCCTCGAATGGCTCATCACGACCTATGGCGAGGAAATCCGGAAGGAGATCGACAATGGCGGACCGCCCTTCTGACGTTGCCCTCA
>JBDKUU010000159.1:0-9186 GCA_039679525.1 Phycisphaerales bacterium
CCGTTCATCGACGCGGCCTACATCCAGTCCGGGCCGCAAGCCGGTCTGGCGGAGTTTCTCAGCCAGCCGGCGACCGCGATCATGGAAAAGGACGTCGTCTGGGCCGGTCCGGAGGAGACGGTCCAGGACGTCATCGCCAAGATGCAGCAGCACAACATCGGGTATGTGCTGATCGGCGTCAACGGCGTGCTCGAAGGGCTGGTTTCCAGTTCCAACATTTTGGGGGCTGTCAGTCTGTATCTTCGTCCGATGTTCGCCAAGTGGCGTCGTCCCCAGGACGACGCGACGCTCGGCGTCAAAGTCAAATGGATTATGAGCCGTCCGGTTCGGACGGTGCGGCCGGACACGACTCTGGCCGGGGTCATCGAGAACATGCGACGCTGCGGCGGGCGGTGCCTGCCTGTGGTGGATGCGAAGGGAGCCGTGCAGGGGATCGTCACCGTCTTTGACATCCTTCTGCGGATTCTGGAATCCGATAAGAGTGTTTCCTGGCAGGGCAGGCCGCCCCAGGCGCCTCCCCGGGTCTTATAGAATCGACTCCCTTGGCTTGGCACTCGATGGGGATGTGATGGAAGGCAACGCTATGGAAAACGACACCAAGTTGACCCAACTTGTCGAGCAGGCTGCGTGTTGTTTCACGATGCTCAATCCGGCCGACACGTCCGACGTGCAACAGTTGCTCGACGTGCTCGGGCAGATCGGACAGGCTGCGGGCGGACTCGACCAGTGTCCCGCGGATCTGCGAACGCAGCTTCAAGGCAAGACCGGTGAAACCGTCCAGACGCTTCAGCAGGTGCTCCAACAGCAGGTCGAAGACAGCGGCAAGGCGATGGAAACCGTCTCGCAGGCGATCACCGCGATTCAGCAGTTGATTCGCCGAATGATGGAGCCCCAGGCTCAGACTGCGTCCTCGCCGGCCCCGGCTCCCGCCCCGGTTCCCGCTGCCGCCCCTGCGCAGGAAGCGGCGCCCGCCGCCTCGAAGGCGATGACAATCTCCGAGGAGGATGCCCCGCTGGTTATGGACTTCATCGCCGAGGCCGGCGAGCACATCGAGACCGCGGAGTCGGCTCTGCTCGAGCTGGAGCATCATCCCGGCGACGGCGAACTGGTGAACAAGATCTTCCGCGCCTTCCACACGATCAAAGGGATGGCGGGCTTTCTGAATCTCTCTGACATTCAATCGCTCTCGCACTCGGCGGAGAACCTGCTGGACCTGGCCCGCAAGAATCAACTGGTCATGGCCGGCATCAACAGCGACGTATCGTTCGAGTCCATCGACGCTCTCAAGAAAATGCTCGCCGGGCTCAAGGGCTCGCTGGAATCCGGCTCGCCGATCTCGCCCTTCGAACCGCTGCCCGGGCTGTTGGAGAAGCTCAAGGCGGCCGCCGAGGGAAGGACGCCTGTCGCGGCCCAACCTGCGGCTGCTCCCCAGGCTGCTCCTGAGGCTGCCGCTGCGCCGCAGCCTCAGGCGGCAACTCCGTCCGCCGGCGCGGCCCAGCCTGTCGTCGCCTCGCCTGGGCCGGTTGCCGCTCCTGGGCCCGTCGCCGCCAAACAGGAGGAGATCGACAAGAAGCTCGACGCCATCCTTGAAGAGACTCCGGATTCTCGCAAGTCCAAAGCGCCCGCCGCATCGAGCGCCGTCACGGCCGAGGACAAGGTCAAGGTGAGCATCACCCGTTTGGACAGCCTGATCAACCTAGCCGGCGAACTGGTCATCGCGCAGTTGATGGTCGACGAGCAGGTCAACAGCTCCGAGTCGTTCGAGCACGAGCTGGCTCGCAAGGTCAGCCACGAGGGCAAAATCGTCCGCGAACTCCAGGAACTTTCGATGGCCATGCGGATGGTGCCGGTCCAGGGCGTGTTTCAGAAGATGTCGCGGCTGGCCCGCGACCTGATGCACAAGGCCGAGAAACAGGTCAATTTCGTGACCGTCGGCGAGGAAACCGAGTTGGACCGCACGGTGGTGGACAAGATCGCCGATCCCCTGGTTCACATGGTCCGCAACGCGATCGACCATGGCGTCGAACGCTCCGAGGATCGGGTCAAGGCGGGCAAGAATCCCATGGGACGCGTGGAACTCAGGGCGTTCCACCAGGCCGGGAACATCGTGATCGAGCTCCAGGACGACGGCAAAGGGCTCGACCGGGAGAAGATCGTCAAGAAGGCGGTCGAACAGGGTCTCATCGAGCCGGGCCAGGAACTCTCCGAAGAAGAAGCGTTCAAGCTGATCTTCCACCCGGGCCTCTCGACCGCGGAGAAGATCACGAGCATCTCCGGACGCGGCGTCGGGATGGACGTCGTGAAAAAGAACATCGAGGCCCTGCGAGGCCGCGTCGACATCAGTTCGACGAAGGGCAAGGGCACGACGTTCACCATTCGTCTGCCGCTGACGCTGGCCGTCATCGACGGGCAGGTCGTGCGAATCGGCGAGGCCCGGTACATCGTCCCGATCAACGCGATCGTGCGAAGCCTGCGGCCGACGCGGGAGCAGATTTCCACCATCCAGAGTCGCGGCGAAATGGTCCTGGAGCGGGGCGAGCTGATTCCGCTGGTTCGTCTCTACCGGTTGCTGAAGGTCGTCCCTTCGACGGAGGATCCCACGGAGGCGCTGATCGTCGTTGTCGAGGAGGACGGGCGCAAATGCTGCCTGCTGGTGGACGATTTGCTCGCCCAGCAGCAGGTGGTGATCAAGAGCCTGGGCGAGGCGCTCGGGCGGGTGCGCGGCGTCTCCGGCGGCGCGATCATGGGCGATGGACGAGTTACCTTGATTCTGGATATCCCGAGCCTTGTCGAATTGGCCCAGGAACATTAACACTTTGGAGACTGTCGTATGTCGGGGCTGACATTGCAGGAGATCTCGCTGGGCGAGCAGGAATTCCGCCTCATCAGCGATCTCGTATACGAGCACTGTGGAATCAATCTCCACGATGGGAAGAAGGAGCTGGTTCGGGCCCGCCTGGCCAAGCGGCTGCGCGAGGGCCGATTCGAGACCTTCTCCGAGTACATTCGCCACGTGATGGACGATCCGACCGGCCGGGAGTTCTCGCTCCTGGTGGATTCGCTCAGCACGAACCTGACGAAGTTCTTCCGCGAGGACCAGCATTTCGAGTACATGCGGTCGCAGTTGCTGCCCCGCATCATGGCCGCCAAGCAGAGCCGCCGCGAGCTGCGGATCCGCGCCTGGAGCGCGGGCTGCTCCACGGGAGAAGAGCCGTACTCGATCGCGATCACGCTGCTGGAGGCGGTTCAGGGCAGAGGCCGGTGGGACATCAAGCTCCTGGCGACCGACGTCTCGACCCGCGTGCTCGATCAGGCCCAGCGGGGGCTGTACGACAAGGACCGGATCGAGCCGATCCCGCTGCCCTTGCGGAGCAAGTACTTGAATCACGTCCGCGAACGCGGACAGGAGTTGTACGAGGTCGGAGACTCCCTGCGCGGCGTGGTGCTCTTCCGTTACCTCAACTTGATGCAGGAATGGCCGGTGGAAGGGCCCTTGGATTTCATCTTCTGCCGAAACGTCATGATCTACTTCGACAAACCCACCCAGGGTCGCCTGATCAACCGGTACTACGATCTGCTGGGCCCCGGAGGCGTTCTGTTCACGGGACACTCCGAATCGCTCACGGGGATCGACCACAAATTCAAATACGTTCAACCGACGATTTACACCAAGCCGTAGAGGGCGATCATGGTCAAGACTCGCGTAGTTATCGACATCTCTGATGCAAAAGTCTCCGACAACCCCGGCGATGTCCTGGTGACCTACTCCCTGGGCTCGTGCATCGGGGTCTGTCTGTACGACCCGGCCACGCACATCGGCGGCATGCTCCACTATCAGTTGCCGACTTCGACGATGGACCTCTCGCGGGCCCAGTCCAAGCCGTTCATGTTCGCGGACACGGGAATGAAGCTGCTGGTGGACAAGCTGATGGCCATGGGCGCCAACAAGAAGCGGCTGCAAGTCCGCCTGGCCGGGGGCGCCACCATGGCCACCGGGCCCCAGGGCTTCGACATCGGCAAACGCAACTACCTGGCGATCCGCAAGATCCTCTGGAGCAACGGCATGATCATCGACGCCGAGGACGTCGGCGGCAACACCGCCCGCAACCTGTACCTCGACATGGGCGACGGAACGGTCACGATCCGCTCCAGTGGCCTGGAGAAGACTTTGAAGTAGAAGGCCGACGCCGGCCGAGTCCGGCCCAGTCCGGCCGAGTCCAGATAGAAGGCCCAAAACTCGAGAACCCGAAAGCTGAGATGCCCCATGACTCTGACAATGAACAACACGGTCAAAGTGCTCATCGTTGATGATTCGGCGATCGTTCGAAAGATCCTGAGCCAGGAACTGAGCCGGCATTCGGGCATCGAGATCGTCGGAACGGCCCCGGACCCGTTCATCGCCCGCGACAAGATCGTCGCCCTCAATCCCGACGTGCTGACGCTCGACGTCGAAATGCCCCGCATGGACGGCATCACGTTCCTCCGCAAGCTCATGAAGCACCGTCCGATGCCGGTGATCGTGCTGAGTTCGCTGACGCCGCAGGGCGGCCAGACCGCGATGGAGGCCCTCGAAGCCGGCGCTGTCGAGGTGATGTGCAAGCCCGGCGGCTCCTTCAGCGTCGGCGACGTCTGCAGCGTCCTCGTGGACAAGATCAAGGCCGCCTCGCGGGCCCGCATCGACCGCACGCCCACGATCGCGCATGGCGGCGGCGCGACCCAGCGACTGAGCATGGCCGAGACCACCAATAAGATCTTCGCGATCGGCGCCTCCACCGGCGGCGTCCAGGCTTTGACCTGCGTGCTCTCGATGCTCCCGGCCAATGCGCCCGGAACGGTCATCGTCCAGCACATGCCCGCGCATTTCACCACGTCCTTCGCCCAGCGGCTCAACGGCGAGTGCGCCGTGACCGTGAAGGAGGCCGACGACGGCGACCACGTCGTTCCCGGCCGGGTGCTCATCGCCCCCGGCGGTCTGCACATGCTGCTGCAGCGTTCGGGCGCCAACTATTTCGTCTCCCTGCGGGACGGCCCCCAAGTCTGCCACCAGAGGCCGAGCGTCGAGGTTCTGTTCAACTCGGTGGCCAAGTTCGCCGGCGCCAACGCGATCGGCGCGATCCTGACCGGGATGGGCGAAGACGGCGCGACGGGTCTGCTGAACATGCGGCAGGCCGGGGCCCACACGATCGCCCAGGACGAGCAGTCCTGCGTCGTCTTCGGCATGCCCAAGGAGGCCATCGCCCGAGGCGGCGCCGAGCGGATCGTCTCCCTGGGCAAAGTCGCCGAGACGCTGATCAACTTTGCGAGAGCGTGAGAGAGTCTCACAGACTCAGTCAGACGGTTTCTCGCTTCTCACCCACCCTCTAGGGCTTTGATCCTTCCCGAATGAGCATTTCCCTGCTCGTCGCGATAGGGGACCATGCGTACCTACTGACAGAAAGAACGGCGATGCGGGCTCGTCGCCGGCGGAGCCGTTCGAGAGCAGGACGTGCAGCACGATGCGGCTGCATGGGATGCAAATCAACAGGGTCTTCAAAGTTCGGCGGGCGGTCAGATTGGGGAGACTGGACGCCGCGACGACATGAAAGGATCAGACCATGGGTTTGCTAGGATGGGCGTTGATATTCCTTGTCGTGGCGATCATTGCCGCGGCTTTGGGGTTTGGCGGAATTGCGTCGGCGTCGGCCGGCGTCGCCAAAGTGTTGTTCTTCATATTCCTGATCGTGTTTGTGGTTCTGCTGATCATGGGTCTGCTGGGCGGGGGAGGCGTAACCGCCTGACGGGGCGTCGGAGGGACGCTGCGCGAGCACGCAGCGGACGCCCGGGACCAGTGCTCGGAGACAACACAGGCATGAACGACGCCCGGTCATGGGTCGAAGATCGAAACCTGCATTGAACGAAGACACCCCCATGGCCGGGCGTCCTGCATATGGTTCCGCGGGCTCAAGAGCCGTTCGCATTCCCGAACAGGTCCATGGGGACCTCGCTGAAGTCGTATCCGATGATTCGCGACTCGTCTGCTCCTGTATTGTCCTTGTCCACGATCATGTGGATGTACCGGATGCCCTTGTCCTGCAGTTGTTCGAGGATCTCGGGGGAGATCCCCGGTTCCAGCCTGGGCTCGAACAGGAAATGTTCGACCAGATTGTGATGTTCCGGGCGGAACGTCTGCGAATAGTAACCTCTCAGGACGATCGGCTCGGTCGTCAACCCTTCGATGACCGTGTGATCCCATCGCTTCAGAGGGGCGGTGTTGCCGCCGCCCAGTTCCCATTCGGTGAGGCCCTTCGGCAGGGGCGGGTAGTAGAAGCACGACCTGATTGAAACGCCGTGATAGATCAGGTTCTGCTCCCGCGGCAGATCCTCGCTGCCGGCGGGAGAGCACGCCCACAGGTACACCCTGTTGCTGGCGGCGTAGCGCATCCCCAGCGAGTGCCATGACATCACCGGACGAGCGTAATCCACGTTGAGCGTCAGGAACCGGTAGGGCACGCGATAGCCGGAGCAGCCCAGGTCGGTCGGAGCGAGGATGGGCCGCTGCGACGGCGGAACGGCGGTGGGCACGTCGGTGGTCCGCAGGTGATAGGTGCGGGCGTTCGTCAGGTTGTCCAACTGCCAGCTATCCGTGACGTCGTTCTCATTGACGCCGTGTTGGCTCCCCGGAAGCATGGACATCTTCCCGGAGATGGTGCGAACGGTGTCTTCGTCGAGGTATTCGATCTGGACATCTGTGTAGAGGCTCTCGCCGAGGGCATTGGCGTCCAGCACCGTGTTGCGGGTCTGGAGCGTCCATCGCGATTTGAGACGATGGTCGGCGAACACGTCCACAGTGTCCAGGAGCTCGACCTCGCCGGTGTAGACTTCGAATTGCGTGGGTTGATTGATGAGATAAGGCGTCTGCATGCGGTCCGACGACGGAACCTGGCGAACCTGCTTGATGACCAATCCTCCTCCCGGCAGGACCCGCCCGCCCGGCGCCACCTTCTTGTACTCCAGGTCGAGGATGTATTCCTGCTTTCCGGTGGTCCGTTCGAATTCGCCGCCGACGCGGAGCAACAGGTTCATGAGATCCTGGTAGTCGCCGGCTCCCTGAATGGATTTGCCCCGCAGAGTGCCGGTCATGACGGTCTCGCCCAGGCGGACGAGGCTCGACGCCTGCTTGAGCTCGGGCCACGCCGTGCTGCCGGAGGGGAGGATCGTTACGGAAACCTCCTCCGGAATGGACCCGTCCGCCGGATTGGTCACCGAAACCGATCCCTGCTGGCTGACCATCGTGATGGTCGTGTTGGCCGCGGAGCCGTTTCGCTCCAGCGTGGCCACGCCGTTGGCCAGCTCGATCTCGTCCGGGAAGGAGTGGTGAACCACGACGGCCATGCCCACATCGGCTTCGTCCAGGCCGTGGCGCAGACGCTCCAGATAGGCGTTGTCGTTGTAGAAGCTGGCGAAGACCTGGCGGATCGCGTGGAAGACGCCTTTCTCCGACTCGCGGTTCGGATCGCAGGCGCAGGGGCCTTCGTCGTCTCCGTCGATCGCGTCGCCCAGGCAGCCGCTGAAGCTGTCGTAGAGCCCGGCGCCGATGAAGTCGATGCTGTCCTCGACGTTCGTGGAGCTGCGGAATCGCAGGGGAACGTTGGGGTCGAAGCCATACGCCGGGTCCGTCAGCACGTCGAGGACGCCTTCTTTTGTCTCGTCGCTGAACGTCGTGATCCCGGCGTCCGTGAACAGGCTGCGGATCGAGGCCAGCTCCTGCGACAACGTCAGCATATCTGCCGGAGGATAGCTCGTGTATTTCGACAACCGCCGGGCGATTTCCTCGCGGAGCGTCGGCGCGGCGATTTCGACGGGAATCTGCCACTGCGTCGGCTTGTTGACGTCATCGGTCAGGTACATGCCGTTGAGGACGACCGGCTTGTCCGACGCGTTGTACAGTTCGATCCAGTCCGGGAAGTCTCCGGGCTCGCCGGGGTCTTCGAGGGTGTGCTTGTTGTCCGCCATGAACTCGTTGATGACCAGGCCGCCGGCGTTTTCGCCCGGGACGCCGGAATTGGGTTGGCCGGGCGTGGGGGAGGGGCACGATTGCCAGAGGCCGCCGCCGTCGACAGACCGGCCGCAGGAGACATCGCGGGTTTGCGGCCCATACTCGATCGAGTCCAGGAGCGTCGCGCCGTCCACGTCGAACAGGCCGAGGGTCTCGCCGTCCTTGCCGAGTTTGAAGCCCGCGTGCGTGGGGCCCTGCTCGGTCTGGCCGTCGGCCCAGAACACCATGTGCTCGCCGGGCATCATGCCGATCGCCGGGGTCGGGACCAGCGGCTGATCGAGGAACGCTTTCCAGAGATCGAACGTCAACGCGACCGCTTTGGGCGAGTTGTCGGGCACCGCCGCTCGCAGCATGCTGAAGTTGGCGGCCTTGCCCCCCACGTACTGCATGTCCGAGGCGTGCAGACCTTCCACGGATACGCCGAACGTTCCCAGAGACGCGGCCGGCGTGATGTCGATGCTCTCGGGGTTCTTGAGATTGACAAGCTGCTCCGCGGCCGCATCGTCCAGCGTGTTTTCCGTGTCCGCGATCCACACATCGACGCCGAAGTCGTCCTCATACGCGCCCAAGGCGATTCGACGGTTCACCAACTGCTGGATGCGTTCGGCATCCGCGGCCAGGGCCAGATGGACGAAGGGGATCATATAGGTTCGCGAGAGGATGGCGACATGAGAGTTGGGCGTCGACGGGGTCAGCGAGACGATGCCTGCGACGAAGGGGACCTCGGCGGGCACGCCATCGGTGAGCAAAATGTCCCCCGGCAGCAGCCGGCCGCTGTGGTAAGCGGTTGCGATCTCGCCCCCCGGGATGTAGTTGAGCCTGCCGAACGCCCATCCCTGGGAATAGCACGTATTGCCCTTGGACCACCGCGAGTCCGAACCCAGCGGGATGCCCTGGGCTTCGAACCAGTCGCGATTGGCCGTCGCGGTCGCCTGCTGCTCGTACGAGGGGAAGTAGAACACCTTCACATCGTCCGGGGCGGCGATCTTGGTTTTGACGAGACGGAACAGGTCGCGAATCTGCTCCCGCGTGAACGGGTCCTGGCGGATGAGCTCAATCCCGTACTCGCGGCACTGCGGCTGCGTCGGCCAGACCACGACCGGCGGCAACAGGATCGCGCCCAGAATGGCCTTCTGGTTCTTTTCGAACAG
>JBDKUU010000160.1:0-2445 GCA_039679525.1 Phycisphaerales bacterium
CGCCAAGCCCGGGCAGACAATCCGTTAGGATCGACGGGGTCAATCCGGTCAATTCCGTCAATGAGGTCCCACTTGGCGTTATGAAGAGGACAATCGAGGAGATCGCCCGGGAAACCGGGGCGTACAGCCCGGCGGCGTTCAAGTTCGTCTATGAAGGCCTGGGCTATACGGTACAGAACATCACGAAGGAACCGCGTCACGTCAGCGGCCAAACCCTGTGCGAAGGCTTGCGGCGGATGGCCCTGGACAAGTACGGCCGGCTGGCCATGCTGGTGCTGCGGTCCTGGGGGGTTCGGACGACGCGGGATTTCGGCGAGATCGTCTTCACCCTGATCGACTACGAATGGATGAGCGCCCAGCCCACCGACACGATCGACGACTTCAACGAGGTCTACGATTTCCAGGCCGTGTTCAGAGATCAGTTCGCGTTTTGATTCTTGCCCGAGGAATTCGGCTCGCGTAGAATCGCGGCCGACCATCGCGTGTCCATGCGGAAAGGCGAGGGACTGAGCGCGGGGGCTCGAGACGACTCGTCCCGATGCAGAAAGGATCTGAAGGAAGTATGGCTGAATCCGGAGTCGGGGCCAGTGTCAAGAAGTGGCTGAGTCGGCGACTGGCGTCGGGCATGTTGGTTCTGGTGCCGTTGGGCGTCACGATCCTGATCGCAGGGTGGTTGTTTCGCCTGGCTGCCAGCCTGCTTCGGCCCGTGGTCAAGCATGCTTTCGACATGATGGAGACGCACCATTGGATTCGGGCCTTGCCTGTGGGAGAGACGCGGTCTGATTTCTATGTTTCCCTGTTTGCGGTTCTGTTGCTGTTGATCCTGCTGTACCTGGTCGGAGGATTGGGCGAGCATCTCATCGGCCGGCGGTTGATCGCGGCCTGGGAAGCGATCTGGATGAAGATCCCGCTGGCTCGGACCATCTACGGCGCGACAAGGCAGGTGATGGAGGCCCTCTCGCAGCCGCAGGGCGCCGCGTTCAAATCGGTCGTCGTCGTGGACTTCCCTTATCCCGGCTTGAAAGCCATCGGCTTTCTGACCGGCCATGTGGAGGACGCCCACGGCCGTCAGTATGCCAAAGTCCTGATCCCGACGACGCCGAACCCGACAACCGGCTTCCTGGAGTTGATTCCCGTCGAGGACGTGCTCGTCACCGATCTGGCGATCGAGGATGGATTCAAGATGCTCATCTCCGGCGGCATCGTCTCGCCCGAGGACCTTCTCAAGCCCGGCCGGAGCCGCAAGTCCGAGAACGCCGCACCGAAGGAGGCATAGGCTGCCGGCAGAGCGCACGGGGCCGCCGCCACGCGTCTCCCGATCAATCGCGCATGGGCCGGGCGGTTGACCCTCAGCGTCCTGCACGCGGCTGCGATTGCACGCGGAAGAAACGGACGTTCGAACGGACGATCTCTCGTTCCCCGTACATCATGCGGGCACAGAATGTGTGATCGAAACGGGCCTTGTGGTCCGCCCATTGGCAGGTCCAGCCATCTGCCGCGGTTCTATCCTCCCCGACGATCACGTCGGTCCACGGGTTGATGACCTCGATGAATTGCACCCACATGCCGTCGATGACCGGATGCGAGAACTCCGCCTTGATGCTGATGACGGCCGGGTCCTCCGCCACCGTTGCTCCATTGGGTTCGGTGATGGCGATCGTCGGTCCGCTGCCCCACGGGATCTCGATCTCGACCGCCGCGGACTCATGGATGATCTGCCCCGCGGCATTGAAGGCCTTCGCCGTGAGGCTGTGTCGACCGTCCGGAGGATACGGCCACGGACAGGACCATCCGTCCCGGCCGTCCGCATCCTGCCCGAGGTTCTGCACCGTGACGTCGGAGATTCCTCGGCTGTGAGCGTCCATGAATTCGATCCGGGTCACTGCGTCGTTGGGTTCCGACAACTCGGCTTCGATTGTCGCAATTCGGGTCCGAGTGATCCCATCTTCGTTGCTTGGACGAATGATGGAGACGGCGTACAACCGCCCATCCAGGTGATAGAAGTGCAGCATGGGACCGAAGTCCCGACCGAAAATGTCTGTTGGATAAAAGCCATAGGAGGATTCGCGGACGAACGCCAGGACATCGTCCTGATTGCCTGCTCGAAAATCAGCGAGCTCGCCGGGCCCCGCCCAGTTCTCCGGGCGGCGGTACTGGGCAAGAATCTCCGCGAGCGAACCTCGAATCGCCCATACCTTGCCGTCCGACAGTTCGAAGGGTTCGTTGATTCTCACGAACTCGGGAGCGACAAGCTTGCCCGGCGGATGAGGTAGAACGCTCAGCTCGCAAGGGTCGTAAGTCATGTACAGACCGCTGTTCACATAGGTATAGTAGCCGGGGCGAGGTTCTGTCGATCCTCCACTTATGGACCTGCCGCGATACACGTTGGTGATCTGCCACACTCTGAAGCCGTTGACTTCGAAACACCGCTCGATCACCCACTTT
>JBDKUU010000161.1:0-20022 GCA_039679525.1 Phycisphaerales bacterium
CGCCGGAAGTGATCATTCGCAACGAGAAGCGAATGCTCCAGCAGGCCGTCGATTCGCTGTTGGACAACGGCCGCTGCCGCAGGCCTGTGCTGGGCAGCAACAACCGGCCGCTCAAATCCCTGACCGATATGATCAAGGGCAAGCAGGGCCGGTTCCGCGAGAACCTGCTGGGCAAGCGAGTCGATTACTCGGCCCGTTCCGTGATCGTCGTCGGCCCGGACCTGAAGCTCTACCAGTGCGGGCTTCCGAAGAAGATCGCGCTGGAGCTGTATCAGCCGTTCATCATTCGCAACCTCAAGCAGCATGGGTACGCCGACACGATCAAGAGCGCCAAGCGCATGATCGAGCGTCGCGACGACCAGGTGTGGGACATCCTCGAAGAGGTGATTCACCAGCATCCGGTCCTCCTGAACCGTGCCCCGACGCTGCACCGCATGGGCATCCAGGCATTCGAGCCCGTGCTGGTCGAGGGCAACGCCATCATGCTGCACCCGCTGGCCTGCAAGGGCTTCAACGCGGACTTCGACGGCGACCAGATGGCCGTGCATTTGCCGCTGAGCGTCGAGGCGCAGGCGGAAACGCACGTGCTGATGATGACGACCAGCAACATTTTCTCGCCGGCCAACGGCGCCCCGATGGTCGGGCCGTCCCAGGACATGGTGATGGGCAACTACTACCTCACCGTGGCGATGGAAGACCTCCGGCCCGCCGGCGCTCCGGCTCCGGCCAAGCGCAATCTGCCTCTGTTCCGCGATCCCTACGAGGCGATGATGGCCCACGACATGGGCAAGATTGGGATCCATGACAAGATCCGCGTGCGGATTCCGCATGCGATCGTGAAGGACAGGAACGGCGAGAAGCGGTTCGATCCGAACGACGGCAAGACCGTGCACGTGGTCGAGACCACGGCCGGACGCTGCGTTTTCAACGACATCCTGCCCAAAGGCATGCCGTTCTACAATCTGACCATGGCGCAGAAGAAGCTCAGCGGCGTCATCAGCGACTGCTTCACCTACGCCGGCAGCGCCGAGACGGTCGATCTGCTCGACCGGATCAAGACTCTGGGGTTCCGCAACGCCACGCTGGCGGGCTTGAGCTTCGGTCTGACGGACCTGAAGATTCCCGCCAAGAAGCCCGACATCATCGTCGAAGCGGAAAAACGCGTCGCGAAGATCCAGAAGAATTACAACGAAGGCGTTCTGACCGAGCGCGAGCGGTACAACCAGGTGATCGACGCCTGGACCAACGCCCGCGTCGCGGTGACGAACGAAATGATCCGCGGCCTGAAGGAAGACAAGAACGAAGACGGGTCTCCGTACCTGAACCCGATCTACCTGATGACGGACTCCGGGGCCCGCGGCAGCATCGATCAGATCCAGCAGCTCGCCGGTATGCGAGCCCTGATGGCCAAGCCCAGCGGCGAGATCATCGAGACCCCGATTAAGTCGAACTTCCGCGAGGGTCTGACCGTGCTCGAGTACTTCAGCTCGACCCACGGCGCCCGAAAGGGTTTGGCCGATACCGCGCTCAAGACCGCGAACTCCGGCTACCTGACGCGAAAGCTCATCGACGTGGCCCAGAACATGATCGTCATCGAACGGGATTGCGGCACGCTCCAGGGCATCACCAAGACGAGCATCAGCCGCGGCGACCAGGTGGATATCCCCCTGTCGCAGTTGATCATCGGCCGCACGGCCCGCGACAACATCCGCAACCCGATCACCGACGAGATGATCGTTCACGAGAACGAGGTCATCACGCACGAGATCGCCAAGAAGATCGAGGCCCTGGGCCTGGACGCGATCCGCGTCCGCAGCCCCCTGACCTGCGACAGTCCGGTCGGCGTCTGCGCCAAGTGCTACGGCTGGGACATGAGCACCGGACGGGGGATCGAGGAAGGCGCCGCGGTCGGCATCGTGGCGGCTCAGTCGATCGGCGAGCCCGGCACGCAGTTGACCCTGCGTACATTCCACACCGGCGGCGTCGCGTCCCGCGCCATCTTGGAGCGCGAGCAGGAAGCGACCCACACCGGCAAGGTCCAATACCGCGACGTCAACGCCGTGCCCCTGAAACGTGAGGATGGCACGGTCGCCACGGTCGCCCTCAAACGCAACGGCGAGATCGCGCTGGTCGACCAGAAGGACCGCGAACTGGACAAGTTCAAGGTGCCCTACGGCGGCGTCATCCTCGTCGAGAACGGCCAGAGCGTCAAGGCCGGACAGATCCTGTTCCAGTGGGACCCGCACCGAACGCCGATTCTGGCGGAGGTCGGCGGCATCATTCGGTTCGTCGACATCATCGAAGGCGAAACGGTCCAGACCGAAGAGCTTCGAATCAAGGGCAGCCGCGGCAAGGCCAAGGAAAAGGACGCGGACGCCAAGGTCGTGGAGCGGCCGGTCGTGATCGAGCACAAGGGCGACAAGCACCCGCAGATCATGATCGAGGACGCCAAGGGCAAGATTCTGGACGTCCACTACCTGCCTGCCGGCGCCCGCATCGAGGTGCAGGAAGGCGAGGAGGTCCAGGCGGGACAGTTGCTGGCCCATCAGCCCCGCGCCACGGGCGGAACGCAGGATATTACCGGCGGTCTGCCTCGCGTCACCGAGGTCTTCGAGGCCCGCAAACCCAAGGACCCGGCGGCCATGGCCGAGATTTCCGGCCGCATCGAGCTTCGCAGCGACAAGCGCAAAGGCAAGATGACGATCACCATCCGAAGCGAAAGCGGGATGGAGAAGGAACACCACGTTCCTCGCGACCGCCATCTGAACGTCCACACGGGCGACAACGTCGAGGCCGGTGACGCCTTGACCGACGGCCCGCTGGTTCCGCACGACATCCTGCGAATCAAGGGTGAGGAAGCGCTCCAGCGGTACCTCATCGGCGAAATCCAGAACGTGTATCGTTCACAGAACGTGAACATCAACGATAAGCACGTCGAGATCATCATTTCGCAGATGATGCGAAAGGTCGAGATCGACTCGGTCGGCGACAGCAACTTCCTGCCCGGCGAAGTAGCCGACAAGTTCGTCTTCCGCAAGGAAAACGACAGGCTGAGCAACAGCATCAAGATTGCCAGCGTCGGCGACGTGACCGAGGTTGCCGAAGGCCAGGTGCTTGACAAGAAGGACCTGGCGAAGGTAAATGAGAAGGTCGAAGCCCTGGGCGGCACGCCCGCCAAGGGCAAGAAGCCCAAGCCCGCGACGGCCAAGACGCTGCTGCTGGGCATTACCAAGGCTTCGCTGTGGTCCGACAGCTTCATCGCAGCCGCGAGCTTCCAGGAAACAACAAAGGTGTTGACGGAAGCGGCGCTGGCTGGTAAGATCGACGAATTGCACGGTCTGAAAGAGAACGTGATCCTCGGCCATCTGATTCCGGCGGGTACGGCCTTCAAGCCGCACCTGGAGATGAGGGTCAAACACCTCGTCGAAGCCCCGGCTCCGAAGGAACTGGGCGGCATCAGAGAGGAGAAAGAGGTCGAGGCTAAGGCCGAGTCCAAGATCAGGGAAGTGCTGGGTATCGAATAACTCTTTGTGGATGAGAATTGAGTAGACTATGCCGACGATCAACCAATTGGTCAGAAAACCGAGAATTTCATCGAAGAAGAAGAAGCGTGTATCCGATATCAGCGGCTCCCCGCAGGTCCGCGGCGTGTGCCTGATCGTCAGGACCCAGACGCCCAAGAAGCCGAACTCGGCTTTGCGAAAGGTCGCCCGTGTGCGGCTGACCAGCGGCAAAGAGGTGACCTGCTACATCCCGGGCGTCGACCACAACCTGCAGGAGCACAGCACGGTGCTGATCCGAGGCGGTCGTGTAAGAGACTTGCCCGGCGTTCGTTATCATATCGTCCGCGGCGTGTTGGACTGTGCCGGCGTGGCGAATCGTCGGCGGGGCCGCAGTAAGTACGGCGCCAAGAGACCCAAATAAGTAAGCTGTTCCCTTGTTCGGAGTGGACCTTTCCTAATCGGTAGAGAGTGCTATGGCCAAGAAGTTTACTGCTTCCAGCGAAGTGTTGAGACCGGATTCGAAGTTCAATAGCAAGCTGGTTTCGAAATTCATCAACTGCATGATGTGGGGCGGCAAGAAAAGTGCGGCCCAGAACGCCTTCTACGACGCGATGGAGATCGTGGTCGAGAAGATCAAGGAGGTTCCCCCTCTGGAGATCTTCGAAACCGCGATCAACAACGTCAAGCCGTCGCTCGAAGTTCGCAGCAAGCGAGTCGGCGGCGCCAGCTACCAGGTGCCTATGCAGGTGAATCCGAAGCGCCAGCAGTCGTTGGCCTTCCGGTGGATCTTGGCGTCGGCCCGCGGCAAGAAGGGCAAGCCCATGGCGCAGCGGCTGGCCTCCGAGTTGATGGATGCCTATAACCGCACCGGCGGGGCGATGACGATGCGGGAGAACGTCCACCGCATGGCCGAAGCCAACAAGGCGTTCGCCCACTTCGCATGGTAAGTATCCGGAACTCTACTGCCACGGTGATCTCTCGCGAGCCCGTGGCAGTTTTTTTATGGGCAGACTAGACCACATACGAAATATTGGCATCATGGCCCACATCGATGCCGGCAAGACCACGGTGAGCGAGAGAATTCTCTACTACACCGGGAAGACCTACAAGATGGGCGAGGTCCACGACGGCACCGCAGTCATGGACTACCTGGAGGAGGAACAGAAACGCGGAATCACGATCACCTCGGCCGCGACGAAGTGCCCTTGGAAGGGTTTCGAGGTCAACCTGATCGACACGCCGGGCCATATCGACTTCACGGCGGAAGTCGAACGGTCGCTGCGAGTGCTCGACAGCGCCATCGCGGTGTTCGACAGCAGCGAGGGGGTCCAGGCGCAGAGCGAGACCGTGTGGCGGCAGGGCCAGAAGTACGAGCTGCCGTGCCTTTGCTTCATCAACAAGATGGACAAGACCGGAGCCGACTTCGAAATGAGCGTCCGCAGCATCCGCGAGAAGCTGCACGCCAATCCGATTCCGGTCGAGATTCCGATCGGCGCCGACGACGCGTTCGCGGGGATCATCGATCTGATCGCCATGAAGGCGGTCTTCTACGAGGCCGCCGAAATGGGGGCCACGTTCACAGAAGCCGAGATCCCGGCGGAGTACGTCGAGAAAGCCCGAAAATACCGGAATCACATGGTCGAAGTGGCCGCCGAATACGATGAAGAGCTGATGATGGCCTTCATCAACGACCAGCCTGCCGGCGAGGACGCGATTCGAAGGGGTCTTCGCAAGGGTACGCTGGCCAATAAGATCCATCCGGTGTTTGTCGGCTCCGCGCTCAAGTACATCGGCATCCAGAGGCTTCTGGACGGCGTCTTGGCGTACCTGCCTTCGCCGCTGGACAAACCGGTGATCAAAGGGCACAAGCCCGACGACGACAAGAAAGAAATCCCGGTCAAATGCGATCCGGACGGCAGCCTGGTGGCCCTGGCCTTCAAGATCACCAGCGACGTGCACGGCGATCTGTACTTTCTGCGGATCTACCAGGGCACGCTGAAGTCCGGCAGTCGGGTCCTGAACCCCAACCGGGAAAAGAAAGAGAATATCACGCGGCTCTTTGAGATGCACGCAAACGAGCGGAAGATCCGCGACGAGGCCCAGGCCGGCGACATCATCGCCGCGATCGGGCTCCGCGAGACCTTGACGGGCGACACGCTCTGCGACGCCAAGAAGCCGGTGCAGTTGCCGAGCATCACGTTCCCGCAGACCGTGATCACGATGTCCATCGAGCCCCGTACGGCCGCGGAAAGGGCCAAACTGGGCGACGCACTCGAGTCTCTGCGGCGCGAGGACCCCACGTTCTCCTATAAAATCGACCCCGACACGGGTCAAACCGTGATCAGCGGAATGGGCGAGCTGCATTTGGAGATTCTCCAGCACAAGCTCGTCAAAGAGAAGAAGGTGGACGTCCGCGTGGGCAAGCCGCGAGTGGCCTACAAGGAAACCATCACGAAGGTCGCCCGGGCGGAGGGCAAATTCGTCCATCAGTCCGGCGGAAGGGGCCAGTACGGCCACGTGATCCTGCAGGTCGAGCCGCTGATCGACGAGGACGGCCACTGGGATCCGAAGAACGGATTCGCGGCCCAGGTTGCGCCCGATAAAATCCCATATGAGTACATTGCGGCCGTCGAACGAGGCGTTCGAGAGGCCGCGGGCAACGGACCCCTGGCGGGCTATACCGTGATCGGCGTCAAGGCCACTGTCGTGGACGGTTCGTACCACTCGGTGGATTCCTCGGACCTGGCGTTTGAGCAGGCGGCGTCCTTCGCCTTCGAACGGGCTGTGAAAGAGGCCGGGCCGGTTCTCCTGGAGCCCGTGATGAGGGTCCAGATTTCCGTGCCGGACGCCTATTTCGGGGCCGTGCAGGCGGACATATTGTCGAAACGCGGCCTGATCACGGACTGTCGGGTCCATGGCCCGGTCCGTGTCGTCGACGCGAACGTCCCCCTCGTCGAATTATTCGGCTATTCGAGCGATATTCGCAGCTTGACGGCCGGTCGAGGGAGCTTTACGATGGAGCCCCTGAGCTACGAAAGGGTCCCGGACCAGGTGGCGAAGGGTATCCTCTACTGAGACTCGGCGAAAATCTGAACAATTTTCGTTATTTTTCCTGTAGCAGGGTTGACAGCTAACAGGGTACCTGATAATTGTAGTATTTTTCAGCTGTAGCGAGCAGCGTCAGGACGACGCTGCGATACGTAGTTACGCTGTGGCATATCTGTTCTTGCCATCACGGATGGCGCAACGGGTGTTCGGAGTAACACGGGGCGGCGGAGTGAAAGTGGCTTCGCCCGGGTCTGGCGGCAGTCCCAGCCCTGAATTCTAAGGAAGGCCGGTGGCCTTCGGCGCCCGCTGAAGATTGTTGCAAAGGCGCCGGAGGGGCCCAGTTGCCTCTCCTGCCTTAATCAAAAAGCGACACAGGCCAGCGTAGAGAGCGTATCTGTCGCCGGTCGGACCGTCGCTATAGTCTGTGTTGATGATCTTGTGTTGAAGATTGTGCCTGAGCCGGGGCGGCAACGTCCGGAAACAGGCAGACCCGGTAGTGGTCCCGAGGAGCATAAATGGCAGCCGAAAGCGAAAAGATCAGGATCCGGATGGAAGCATACGACCACCGGACGCTGGATGCCTCCGCGAAGGAGATCGTCGAGCACGCCCGCCGCACGAACGCGCGGGTCAGCGGCCCTGTGCCGCTGCCGACGCGGATTGAGAGATATACGGTGTTGCGGAGCCCTCATGTCGATAAGAAGTCGCGCGAGCAGTTCGAGCTGCGAACTCACAAGCGCCTCATCGACATTCACGAGGCCAACGCGCGGACGGCCGAGGTGCTCAACCGGCTGGTCGTGCCCGCAGGGGTGTTCGTTAAGATCAAGGCGTAAGGGCGTAGGACGTCAGCTATGACGATGTTGCTTGGCAAAAAAGTGGGCATGACCCAGGTGTACGACGAGGCGGGCCGGTTGATTCCGGTGACCGTCATCGAGGTCGGTCCGTGCACCGTCACGCAAGTGAAGACCAACGAGACCGACGGTTACAACGCCGTGCAGTTGGGCTTCGAAGATACAAAGGCCTCCCGGCAGACGGCAGCCCAGATCGGGCACGCCAAGAAGGCCGGCGCCAGCCCGAAGAAGTTCGTTCGGGAATGGCGTCTGCCCGCCAAGGTGGAGTCGCCGTACAAGGCCGGGGATTCGGTCACGGTTAAGGTCTTCGAGGGCATCAAGAAGGTCGACGTGATCGGCACGAGCAAGGGCAAAGGCTTCGCCGGCCCGATGAAGCGTTACGGCTTCAAAGGCTTCCCGGCTTCGCACGGCACCGAGCGAAAGCACAGGGCGCCGGGCTCGATTTCGAGCCACGCCCAGAACGCCGGTATGGGTGGCGCCTTGAAGAAGGGCAAACGGATGGGCGGCCACATGGGGGCTGATCAGGTTACCAGCAAGAACCACCCCGTGATGGCGGTCGACGTGGAGAACAATCTGCTGGTGGTCAAGGGCGAGATCCCGGGTCCCGCCGGCGGTTACTGCGTTGTCAAGAAGGCCAAGAGCCTGGGTGTATAGACTGGATTCCGACATGATTGAGTTAGCTGTATACAATACGAGCGGGCAGCAGGTGGATACGCTCAAGGTCGATGAGGCCGTGCTTGGCGGTTGCGTACGGTACGCATTGCTCAAGCAGGCCATCGTGATGTACCACGCGAACAAACGCGTGGGCACCGCGACGACGAAGAGCAGGGGCGTCGTGGCCGGTTCAACAAAGAAGGTATACCGGCAGAAGGGCACCGGCAACGCCCGTATGGGTACCCGCCGGGCCGGCGGCAAGCGAGTCGGCGGCGGCACGACCTTCGCCAAGAAGCCCCGCGACTTCAGCCAGGACATGCCCAAGAAGCAGAGAAGGCTGGCGAGGGATTCGGCCGTGCTGGCGAAACTCCGGCAGCAGAGCGTGGTCGTGGTCGACGCCTTGGCGTTCGAGAAGCCCCGGACGAAGGACTTCGCCGGCGTGCTCAAGAACCTCAAGATCGACCGCAGTTGCCTGGTGGCCCTGCGGGAGCACAACGAGAACGTGCTCAAGTCGGCGCGGAATCTCCAGAAGGTCGATGTGCTGCCCGTGGCGGAATTGAACGCGGCGGCGATCGTGAATCACAAGCAGGTTCTGTTCACGAAAGACGCGATCCTGTCGTATCTGGATCGCAGCGGCAGCGTCGAGGAACGCGCGACGGCCTGAGTCGCCGATCGCGGAAGAGTTGGCTCCGGTTTTGATTCGAGTTACCGATGGATGATTATAGCGTGATAGTCCGGCCGATCGTCACCGAGCAGGGCATGCACTTCGCCAACGTCAAGGGCGCCTATTCGTTCGAGGTGAACAAGAAGGCGAACAAGGCGGAAATCAAGAACGCCGTGGAGCGGATCTACGGGGTCAAGGTCGACAAGGTGCGGACCGCGAACTGCGTGGGCAAGCCGCGACGAAGAGGAAGAGTGATCGGCACGACGCCGGCCTGGAAGAAAGCCGTCGTATACCTGATGCCAGATAATCACATCGACTTGTTCTGATCCGGCGGATCTTAGAAAGAGATAGAAGTATGGGCATCCGAATCTACAGACCGACAAGCGCAGGACGTCGCAACAGCTCGGTGAACGATTACGCCGAACTGACGACCGACAGACCGGAAAAGACGCTCTGTCACAGGCTGGCCAAGCACGGCGGCCGGAACCACAGCGGCAAGGCGACCGTGCGGTTCCGCGGCGGCGGCGCCAGGCGAATCTATCGCCTGATCGATTTCAAGCGCAACAAGGACGGCATGACCGCGAAAGTGGCCAGCATCGAGTACGATCCGAACCGGACGTGCTTCATCGCCCTGATGCAATACGAAGACGGCAAGAAGCGATACATCTTGGCCCCGTTGGGGATCACGGTAGGCGACGTGCTGGAAAGCGGCCAGAGCTGCGAGCCCAAGACGGGCAACTGCATGCCTCTCGGCTCGATTCCCGCCGGTCTGGAAGTGCATAACGTCGAAATGATCGCGGGACAGGGCGGCAGGATGGTCCGCGGCGCCGGCAGCGCCGCCAGGATCGTCGCCAAGGAAGGCGACTGGGTTACGCTCGTGCTGCCCAGCGGTGAAATGCGCATGGTTCGCAAGGAATGCCGGGCGACTATCGGCCGCCTGAGCAATCCGGACCACATCAACATCCGCATCGGCAAAGCCGGCCGCATGCGGCACCTGGGAAAACGCCCGCACGTGCGAGGCAAGGCCCAGAACCCGGTCGACCACCCGATGGGCGGCGGCGAGGGACGTTCGAACGGCGGACGTCATCCGTGTTCGCCGTCGGGCCTGCTGGCCAAGGGCGGGAAAACCCGCAGCCCGCGCAAGGTGAGCAACGCGAGGATCATTCGAAGACGCCGTAACACGACACAAGGGCAGTTGGTGCTCTAACCGCCGGGTGAACCGGGGCATTGGCGCAAACGAAGCCTGGAGACGCTGAACGAGAGAAGACGATGGGAAGATCTCTTAAAAAAGGACCGTTCGTAGACGAGAAACTGCTGACCAAGGTGACCAAGCAGACGAGCGCGGGGACCCGGGACGCGATCAAGACCTGGGCCCGCCGGTGCACGATCGTGCCGGAGTTCGTCGGGTTCACCTTCATGGTCCACAACGGCAAAGCCTTCAACAAGGTGTTCGTGACCGAGGACATGGTGGGACATAAGCTGGGCGAGTTCTCGCTGACCCGAACGTTCCGCGGACACTCCAGCAAGAAGATAAAGTAACACATGCAGGTTGATCTCGCAGGGTGATCCAAGATCGACCGAGCCTGAGGCATGGTTTATGTTGAGTGCGACGAAACTGATTGAAGTATCGAAAGAGAAGGGCGTGAGCGTCGAGCAGCTTGCCCGGAGCATCGCCCACGGCGGCATGAACATGAAGGACGCCGTCGCGGCGGTGAAGAACTGGGAACGCGGGCTGTTCCGGCCGCTGCCGAAGCCTGAGGACGTCCGGCATCTGGCCGAGACGCTTTCCGTGGAGCCCGTGGAGATCAGCGACTGGCATTCGTCCTATCAGTACGCTCCGATGGCGGCCCGCAAGGTTCGTCTCGTGACCGACCTGATTCAGGGACGGGCGGTGCAGGACGCGATCGACACGCTGAAGTTCACGCGGAAGCGGGCGGCCCCCATGGTGGACAAGGTGCTCAAGGCCGCGATGGCCGACGCGGACGAGGCGCAGGCGGACGTCGACACGCTCGTGGTGAAAGAAGCCCGAGTTGACGAGGCCGGGATTCGACTGGGCACGAAACGCTGGATCCCCAAGGATCGCGGCCGGGCTCATCCGATCAGCAAGAAGGCCTGCCATATCCACGTGACTGTGTCGCGGGCGTGAAGAAGCAAAGCACAAACGAAGACTGAGAAATCGGACTATGGGTCAAAAAACATCTCCAATAGGGTTCAGGACGGGAATCACGCTCGGCTGGCAGAGCACCTGGTTTGCCCCGAAGCTGAATTACGGCGACTTCCTCGTCGAGGACCAGAAGATTCGCAAGTACATCGATGGCCGGTTCAACCGCCAGATGCCGAAGGGCGCCGTGGCGAAGGTCGAGATCATCCGGACCCGCAATGAGGTCAATGTGACCCTGCACAGCGGACGGCCGGGCGTTGTCATCGGCCCCCGGGGCGGTGAAGTCGATAAGCTCCGCGAGGAGTTGGAAGGCGTGACCGGCCGCAAAGTGACCGTGAACGTCATTGAAATCAAGGAGCCGGACCTCAACGCCGCGCTGGTGGGCGAGGGCATCGCCGAGCAGCTTGGCAAGCGGGCCTCGTTCCGGCGGACGATGAAGCAGTTCTGCGAAGCCGCGATGAACGCGGGCGCCAAGGGGGTCAAGATCACCTGTGCGGGTCGGCTGGCCGGCTCGGAAATGGCCAGGACCGAGACGCAGAAGTTGGGCAGCATTCCGTTGCACACGCTTGATGCGGATGTGGACTATGCCCAGGCGACGGCTCGTACGACGTACGGAGCGATCGGCGTCAAGGTGTGGATTTACAAGGGCAAGTTCGGGGACGTGCTGGAGCCGGTCGAGGGCCGACGTCGTCGGCCGCAGCGGCGGATGGGGCCGGGCGAAGGCAGACGCGGCGACATGCGGGACTCGGGTGGTTCCGGTTCCGAGCGTGGCGGGTCCGGCCAGAGCGGACCGGTTTCATCTCCGCAAGTGGGAGGTCAGTCCTGATCGGACGGCCCTGAAGGATTGAGAGAGGTACCTTATGGCGATGATGCCTAAGAGAGTCAAATATCGTAAGAGCCAGCGTGGCAAGATGAAGGGCACCGCGGGGCGCGGCAACTACGTCGCGTTCGGCGATTACGGCCTTCAATCGCTGGAGATGAGCTGGGTTACGGCCAAGAACATCGAGGCCGGCCGCGTCGCTGCGACGCACTACCTCCGCCGGGAAGGCAAAGTGTACATCCGGATCTTCCCGGCCAAGCCGGTGAGCGGCAAGCCGCTGGAAACTCGTATGGGCAAGGGCAAGGGCGAGCCGGAGTACTGGGTGGCTCGTGTCCGCCCCGGCCAGATCTGTTTCGAAATCGGCGGCGTCAGCGAGGAAGTGGCCAAGCAGGCGCTGTCCCGAGTGGCGCACAAGATGCCCGTCCGTTGCCGACTCGTCAAACGCGGGCGTGCTGTCTGAGAGAGGACATCAACGTGAAAGCCAAGCAGTTGAGAGAAATGAGTCAAGATGAATTGCAGACGTCGCTGCAGGATCTTGAGAAACGTCTGTTCGAGCTCCGTTCGCAGGCAGTGACGGAGAAGCTGGAGAACTCCAAAGCCATTATTAACGCCCGGCGGGATATCGCCCGGGTTAAGACCGTTTTGCACCAGAAGAGTGCTTGAAGCACTGCCGTTGCGAATCGCGGGAAGTCGCTGATATGGAAACGACCAAGAAGATCAAGACGCTGACGGCCACCGTCAGCAGCAAAAGCGGAATTAAGAGCCTGCGGGTGACCATCGACTACCGAGTCAAGCACCCGAAGTATGGAAAGTACGTCCATCGCCGGACGAAGCTGGCGGTTCACGACGAACTGAATCAGTGCGGCGTCGGGGACGTCGTCGAGATCAGTGAGTCGCGTCCGTACAGCAAGATGAAGAGCTGGCGCGTGATCCGCGTGCTGCAGAAGGCCGTGCAGGCGTAACCCCTCTACGAGATGCAGAAGCTATGATTCAGAACGAAACCATGTTGGATATCGCCGACAACTCGGGTGTCAAGTCGGCACAATGCATTCACGTCGTGGGCAAGACAAGCGCCCGCGGCCAGTTCACCCGTGGTACGGCCAGCGTGGGCGACATCGTGTGCGTGGCGATCAAGAAATCGCTTCCCACGTGCCAGTTGGACGACAAGAAGGTGCACAAGGCCGTGATCATCCGGACCACGACCGCGATCAAGCGGCCCGACGGCAGCTACGTCAAGTTCGACAAGAACGCGGCGGTCATGGTCGACGGCGACGGCAACCCGGTCGGCACCCGCATCTTCGGAGCCGTGGCCCGCGAGCTGCGTGAGAAGAACTACATGAAGATCGTGTCCTTGGCCGGCGAGGTCGTGTAAGGACGGTCGGAACGATTTTTGGACTCAGTTGTATACGAAGAGGCGGATAAATGGCCTTCCATGTAAAAAAAGGTGACACGGTGCAGATCATCGCCGGGGACCAGAAGGGCAACACCGGGCGGGTCCTGCACGTATATCCCGATAAGAACCTCGTGCTCGTCCAAGGGCAGAATATCGCGAAGAAACACGTTCGTCCCTCGCGGCGCAATCCCCAGGGCGGGCGCATCAGCGTCGAGCGGCCGATCCACATCAGCAATGTGCTGCCGGTGAATCCCAAGACCTCGCGGGGCACGCGGGTGCGGTACCAGGCGGCTGCGGACGGCAGCAAGAAGCGGGTTGCCGCGGACGGCACGGAGCTGGGAGTCATCAAGAAGGCGAAGAAGTAACGACAGCCGCGGGCTTGTGCGGCCCGGCCGAGAGCCGGTAGAATCGAGCAGAAGATTATGGCGCGTTTGAAAGACCTGTACAAAGCGAAGATCGTTGCCGAGCTGACGAAGGAGTTCGGGTATACGACCGTCATGGCCGTTCCGAAGGTGACGAAGGTTGTGCTGTCGATGGGCGTGGGCAAAGCCACGCAGGACAAGAAGTACATCGAGCTGGCACGCAAGGATCTGGCCACGATCACGGGCCAGCAGCCGGTCGTCTGCAAGGCCAAGAAGAGCGTGTCGAACTTCAAAGTCCGCCAGGGCCAGGAAACGGGCCTGAAAGTGACCCTCCGGGGCGCGCGGATGTACGAGTTCCTGGACAGGCTGATCAACCTGGCGATCCCGCGGGTCCGCGACTTCCGCGGCTTGGATCCCAACAGCTTCGACGGGCGAGGGAACTACTCGATGGGTTTGACGGAGCAGAGCGTGTTCCCGGAGATCAATCCGGCCAAGGTGGAGTTCCAGCAGGGCATGAATATCACGTTCGCGACGACGGCCAGGACCGACGAGGAAGCACGCAAGCTGCTGTCCCTGTTCGGCATGCCGTTCCGAGGCCAGGCCACGAGCAAGGCCATCGAATAGCCGCGAGGTCAGTCTGTACAGTGGAGTGCGTTGATGTCAACGAAGGCGTTAGTCATAAAGTCGAAAACGAAACAGAAGTTCCGCGTCAGACAGTACACCCGTTGCGAGCTGTGCGGGCGGTCTCATGCCGTGTACCGCAAGTTCAAGGTCTGCAGAATCTGCTTCAGGAAACTGGCGCATGAAGGCAAGATCCCGGGCGTGAAGAAAGCAAGCTGGTGATTTCTGGAGACGCGACGATCCGGAACCCGGAACGTGCAGGATAGGATACTATGAGTTGGAGCGATCCGATAGCTGACATGCTGACACGAATTCGCAACGGGGCCCGAGCGGACAAGGCGACGGTCGATGTGAAGGCGTCGAGGATATGTCAGGGCATTGCGGAAGTCCTCAAGAAAGAGGGCTACATTCAGGGGTACGACCGCATCGACGACGGCAAGCAGGGCTTTCTGCGGGTCACGCTGAAGTACGATCCGGACGGCCAGCCGGCCATCACGGAGATCCAGCGGGTGAGCAAGCCTGGGTGCCGCAAGTACTCGTCAGTGGACGATCTCCCGGTTGTTCTGGGGGGAATGGGCATCACAGTGGTGTCCACCAGCAAGGGCATAATCAGCGACCGTAACTGCCGGGAGAACAAAGTCGGCGGCGAGGTCCTTTGCACGGTATATTAAATGAGTCGAATTGGCAACAAACCCATTGACGTGCCCAAGGGGGTAAAGGTCGAACACGCGAACCGGACCGTGAAGGTCACCGGGCCGCTGGGAACGATGCAGTTGACCTACGATCCGTGCCTGACGATCAAGGTCGAGGACGGCAAGTCGGTCGTCGTGTCGAACCCGGAGCCGGAAGTCCGCCGGAACAAGGAGCTTCACGGCACGACCCGGGCCTTGATCGCCAACATGATGACCGGCGTCACCGCCGGCTATCAGAAAAAGATGGAGATCTACGGCACCGGTTACAGCGTCAAGGACCTGGGCGGCAAACTGGTCCTGACCGTCGGTTTCGCTCACGTGGTCGAGCTGCCGATCCCCAAGGGCGTGAAGGTGACGATCGAAGTGGCGGCCACCAGAGGCAACGAAGTGCCGGCCAAATTCAGCCTGTCCAGCATGGACAAGTGCATGGTGGCCCAGTTCGCCTCCGACATTCGCAAGGTCAAACCGCCCGAGCCGTACAAGGGCAAGGGCATTCGATACGCCGACGAGCACCTGCGCCGCAAGGTCGGCAAGGCGTTCGCTTCCGGCGGAGCGTAACAGAGAGTTGGCCAAAGTCGCCCGATTCATGCGGGCGCGATTTGAACTGACGAAAACGTATGAAGACTGAGCAACACAAGAAGGCGGCGATTCGCCGCAGACGTCATGTGCGAAAGAAGGTCAGCGGCACCCCGGACAGGCCTCGTCTGTCGGTCTTCCGGTCCAACCGCAACATCTACGCACAACTGATCGATGATACGGTCGGCGTCACCCTGGTGGCGGCCAGCACGCAGGTCAAAGGCGTGCGGGAAGCGATGCCCAAGGGTGGCAACAAGAAGGCCGCCGAGGCGGTCGGCGAGCAGCTCGCCAAGAAGGCGCTGGACGTCGGCATCAAGAACGTGTGCTTCGATCGAGGCCCGTACCGGTACCACGGGCGGGTAAAGGCCCTTGCCGATGCGGCAAGAAAGGCAGGCTTGGCTTTCTAATGAAGGCCTTTTAAGACTGGGAGACATCAGTTGGCAGCAGAACCAGTTAGAACACCCGAATTCGAAGAGAAACCGTTGGAAGACACGGTTGTCAAGATCTATCGGTGCGCGAAGGTCGTCAAGGGCGGCCGGCGATTCAGCTTTGCGGCTCTCGTGGTCGTGGGTGACCGGGCCGGCTCCGTCGGCATCGGCTACGGCAAGGCCAACGAAGTGCCCAACGCCGTCGAGAAGGGAATCAAGGACGCCAAGAAGACGATGTACCAGATTCCCCTCGTGGGCAGCACGATCCCGCACCAGGTCATCGGCAAGTACAGGGCGACGCGGATCATCCTGGCGCCGGCCAGCCCGGGAACGGGCGTGATCGCCGGCTCCAGCTCGCGTGCCGTCCTCGAGTATGCCGGGGTTCGTGACGCACTGACGAAGGTCTACGGCAGCACGTCCGCCAAAAACGTCGTCAAAGCCACGATCAACGGCTTGTTGAAACTGCGAAGCAAAGAAGCGGTCCAGGCTCTACGAGGCGTTGCACTTTCCTAATCGCAACCATGGCCAAGTGGGTGATCTGAATGTTAAGTCATGAAATTACTTTTGTCGTAGGCAAACACAAAGCACGTAAGCGCGTCGGCCGAGGCCGCGGTTCGGGGCTCGGCAAGACCGCCGGACGCGGCAGCAAGGGCGCGATGAGCCGGTCCGGCGCGAAGCGCTACTCCCTCTATGAGGGCGGGTCGATGCCGCAGTTCCGGCACTTCCCGAAGCGGGGCTTCAACAATAAGAACTTCGCGACGCGGTTTGAAGTGGTCAATATCTGCGAGCTCGAGCGGTTCGACGACGGGGCGCAAATCGGTGTCGAGCAGCTCTCGCAGGCCGGACTGATTGAAGACGCGGCCAGCAAGGTCAAGATCCTCGGCGACGGGGAGCTGACCAAGAAGCTGCAAGTCGTCGCGCACAAGTTCAGCAAGAGCGCCGAGCAGAAGATCGTCGACTGCGGCGGGACCGCAACGAAGCTGTCGATGGAAGTCAAGCCGATCAAACGCAAGCAGAAACAGCATGCTTAAGGGTCTCATCGCCTCGCGGGGGATTGCCCGGGCGCGAGGCGTGTGGAGAACGATCCAGTGATTGGAACAGTAGTCAATATCTTCAGAATCCAGGACCTGCGGAACAAGATCCTGTTCACCGTGGCGTTGCTGGCAATCTACCGTGTCGGATTCCATATTCAGATCCCGGGGTTCAACCAGGCGGCCATTCGGGCCCTGTCCGAAACGCGGGACACGAACAACCCGCTGGGCCGGGCGGCCGAATACCTGCAGATCTTCACGGGCGGCACGCTGAGCCAGAGCAGCCTCTTTGGCCTGGGCATCATGCCGTACATCACGGCCTCGATTATCCTGATGCTTCTGGGCGAGGTTATCCCGTCGCTGAAGAAGCTTCGCCAGGAAGGCCAGACCGGGTATAAAAAGATTCAGGAGTACACGCGATACCTGACGGTGCTGATATGCATCATCCAGGCGTTGATGTACATCCAGATGATGACCCGCGGGGACCAGCAACTGATCTACGCGGGGATGGAGCGGTTCGCCGTGTTTATGGGCGTGGTCGCTATGACGGCCGGCACGATCTTCCTGAGGTGGCTCGTCGAGCAGATCGACGAATACGGCATCGGCAACGGCATCAGCTTGATCATCATGGCGGGCATCATCGCCCGAATGCCTTGGGCGATCTACCAGTTGTTCAGCCAGATGGCCTTCCGCACGGGCGCAGAACAGGGCAGCATCGGGCCCGGCAAGGTCATCTTCCTGGGCGTCGCCTTCGTGGTCGTCGTGGCGGGCGCCATCCTGATCACTCAGGCGCAGCGCCGCATTCCGATCCAGCAGGCCAAGCAGATGCGCGGCCACCGGATGTACGGCGGAGCCAGGCACTACCTGCCGCTGCGGGTGAACCATGGCGGCGTGATGCCTATCATCTTCGCGTCCAGCTTCATGATGTTCCCGCCGATCATCGTGGACTATATTCATCGGGCCCTCCCGACGTCGGTGGTGTTGAACCGAATCAGTTCCGCCATGAGCCCCGGCGCCTACACGTACAACGTGTTCTACATGGCGCTGATCTTCCTCTTCGCGTACTTCTGGGTGACGGTGCAGTTCCAGCCCAGGGAAATGGCGAAGAACCTCCGCGACTCCGGCAGCTTCATCCCGGGTCTGCGGCCGGGCAAGAGGACGGCGGAGTATCTCGAGACGGTCATGACGCGCATCACCTACTACGGGGCGGCGTTCCTGGCGGCAATCTCGATCATCCCGACGGTGATCGCGCATGGTTTGAACATCGACTGGCGCGTTACGACGTTCCTCGGCGGCACGGGCCTGCTGATCGTTGTGAGCGTCTCGCTGGACCTCGTCCAGAAGATCGAGGCGAACCTCTTGATGCGAAGCTATGAAGGATTCACGTCTTCCGGCAGAATCAAGGGGGCGTACGCATGAGAATCGTCCTATTGGGTGCGCCGGGCGCTGGGAAAGGGACACACTGCAAGAGGATTGCCGATCGGTATGGCGTCCTCCACCTCTCCAGCGGCGATATTCTGCGGCGCGAGCGGGCGGCCGGGACTGAGCTGGGCAAGAAAGCCCAGGGTTTCATGGACGCCGGGGCCCTTGTGCCCGACGACCTGATCGTGGAGATGATGAGCCGGGCGATGAAGGATGCGTCGGCCGGATTTGTGCTCGATGGTTTCCCCAGGACCGTCAATCAGGCGGAAGTCCTGGACAAGGCCCTGGCAGCCAAGGGCGGCGGCATCGATGTGGTGATGAACCTTCTCGTCGATGACGGCGTTGTTGTGACGCGCATCACCGGACGGCGTAGCTGTCCGACGTGCGGCGCTGTGTACCATGTGAAGAACATGCCGCCGAAGGTGGACGGGGTCTGCGACAAAGACGGGACCCGCCTGGTTCAGCGGCCGGATGATACGGAAGAGGTGGTCCGCAATCGCCTGGAGACCTACTACCGGCAGACCAAGCCGGTGGTGGACTACTACAAGTCCAGGCGGACGGTCGACGACATCGACGCCGGCGGTGATGCCGACGTGGTCGCCAAGGTAATTTTCAAGAAGCTGGACCGCCTCGCAGGGAAGAAGAAGTAGACCCGCACGCGACATTCGTTCGCGGACAGGTCGAACATGAAGTCGTATAATGGCTATAACGCTTCGCAGCCGAAGAGAAATCGAGTTGATGCGCCAGGCGGGAGTCGTTGTAGCCGATGTTCTTTCAGAACTGCAGAGAATCGCGGCCCCCGGCGTGACGACGGCTCACCTTGACAAGGTGGCCCTCGAAATGACGGCCAAGGCCGGCGCCGAGGCGCTCTTCAAGGGCGTCCGCAGCCCCCAGGCCAGAAGGCCGTTTCCGGGAGCCATCTGTGCGTCCATCAATGACGAGGTGGTGCATGGAATCCCGTCGGACACGGTCGCTCTGAAGGATGGCGACATCCTGAGCATCGACTTTGGCGTGCGGCTGAACGGCTATTGCGGGGACTCGGCTTTGACGGTGGCGATCGGCAGTATCTCCGAAGTCAGCCGCAGGCTGATGGACGCGACCCGGGAGGCGCTGGACATCGCGATCTCGATGGCCAGGCCGGGAGTCAAGTGGAGCCAGATCGCGGGCCGGATGCAGAAGCATTGCGAGTCGGCCGGCTTCTCGGTGGTTCGGGATTTCGTCGGGCACGGCATCGGAACGCGGTGGCACGAGGACCCGAAGGTCCCGAACTTCGTCAGCGAGGATCTCCTCGACGACGACATTCTGCTGACCGAGGGCATGGTGATCGCGGTCGAGCCGATGGTCAACGCCGGCGGCTATGCCGTCCGGACGCTGGGAAATGGCTGGACGGTGGTGACGAAAGATGGTAAATTCTCGGCTCATTTCGAGCATACGATAGCCATCGTGAAGGGTGGCTGTGAAGTTCTGACAAGACGACGGTAACCTTGATGGCGAAGAAAGATTCGATAAGGCTGCAGGCAAAGGTCGTTGAGGCCTTGCCGAACGCTATGTTCAGAGTGGAATTGGAGAATGGGCACAAGGTCCTTGCCCACGTCTCCGGGAAGATGCGGATGAATTTCATTCGCATTCTGCCGGGGGATGTGGTTACGGTGGAGATGTCGCCGTATGACCTGACCCGCGGACGAATCGTGTTGCGACATTGAGATTGGGCCCGGCAGGGACGTGTGCGTCCTGGCGGGCCTTCCGAATGCGTGGAAACGACTATGAAGGTAAGAAGCTCGGTCAAACGAATTTGTGAA
>JBDKUU010000162.1:0-1688 GCA_039679525.1 Phycisphaerales bacterium
CTCGGTCCCCATTCTCAGAGCCGACCGATTATTCACTTGCAAAGGCAGCTGGCCCCCCCTACACTCGGCCCATGGCAAGATACCGACATGTGCTGATGCTAAATCCCTATTTCGGTGACTCGACGGCCGCGATGGGCGTGTTCCCGCCCACCGGCCTGGAGTACATCACCGCGAGCCTCGAGGGACTCGTGGACAAGGTCTCTCTGATCGATCTCCGCTATACGAAAGCCTACCAGGACCCCAAGGCGCTGAGCCGGTTCATCCGGGACGAGATCGATCTGCTGTGCATCGGGATCCAATGGGACACGAGATTCGAGAGCCTCTGCGATTTCATCTGCCAGTTGCCTGCCGAGATAACTACGGTCGTCGGCGGCCGCAAGGCGACGGAAGAGGTCGAGTACCTCTTCGGCCGCTGCCCGAACATCGACATGATCGTGCGAGGCGAGGGCGAGGAGATCATCCGGCAGGTCGTCACGGGCGTTCCTCATGCGGAAATCCGCGGACTTTCGTATCGCCTGGGAACGAAGATCGTCCACAACGAGAATCAGGAACTGCCCGATCTGACCCATATCGTGTTCCCCGACCGTTCTCTCCGGGGACACGACTATTACTGGTCGCAGTATGGAATCCGCCTGAGCCGGCACACGTTCGACACCGTGCTGACCACCCGCGGATGTCCTTTCAAATGCAAGTTCTGCACGTTCAGCCTCAATCCGCTCGGACAAAAGCGTGAGTACACGGAGCGTCCGCTCGAATCCGTCATCGAGGAGCTCAAGACCGTCACGGCCGACATCGTGCTCTTCAGCGACGATAATCTGTTCACGAACCCCAAGCGGGCCGAACAGCTCTGCGACCTGATCCTCGCCAACGGAATCAAGAAGGACTTCGTCGTGCAGGCCCGGATCGACATCGCCAAACGCCGGCCGCTCCTCGACAAGCTCCAGAAGGCGGGATTCAAGGTGTTCCTGCTCGGCGTCGAATCGCCGCACGACCGGATCCTCGCGAACTTCCAGAAAGGCATCACGCAGCAGGAGATCCGCGAGGCGCTCGCCGTCCTGACGCAATACGATTTCTATCTCCACGGGTACTTCATCTACGGCAACATCGGCGAGACCGAAGAGGAGATGCTCTACATCCCGAAGTTCGCGCAGGAGATCGGGCTGGACTCGATCAGCTTCCAGAAGCTCCGGGTCGAGAAGTTCTCGCCCTTCAAGGAGATCGTCGAATCCACGCCGGGCTACTATTACACCCGCATCGGCGGCCACGTGTACTCGGACCGCTACGGCCCCAAGGAATTGAAACGCATCCGCAACCGAATCCGCGCGGAGTTCTACAACGTGCGGCAGCTCCTTCGCATCGCGAGCAAGGCCCGCCGGCTTGGGCTGGTCACCGGATGGGACATCGCCGGTTCCCTCCTGAAGCTGTCCCTCATTCTGCCCAGATTGTTGTGGAACAACATGACCAAAAAGAGCAGAAAACGCAGGGGCCGTCCGCTGCCCCCTCCCTCGGCGGATGAATCGGCCCGCGTGGAGCAGACCGTCACCTGAGTAGAAATTCGAAGCTCGAAATTCGAAATCCGAAACAAATCCAAAACTCAAAGCACGAATGTCCAAGACGCCAGCGCAGGGCGAGAGCCCGTTTTGAATTTTGGATTTCGGTCATTCGTGCTTGTTTCGAATTTCGTGCTT
>JBDKUU010000163.1:0-2694 GCA_039679525.1 Phycisphaerales bacterium
AGACGGCTTTCGAAGAGATAGTCCTTGCCATCTTCAAGCACGATGCCCGTCTGGGAATACACATGCTGCTGGAGGAACCGGTAGTTCTCTGCGTAAATCTCCACTGTGTGCATGCGAATCCCCCTAGACTTGCCCCGCCATGCGCAGGATTTCCGGCACTACTTGGTCAAGAGGCAGCACGCGGTCCGCGAGACCGGCATTGACCACGGCCCCGGGCATGCCCCAAACCACGCTCGATGCTTCATCCTGTGCCACGACTCTCGCGCCATAGGCCTTGAGAATCTGTGTGCCGCGTAAACCGTCCTGCCCCATGCCGGTCAGGATCGTCGCGATGACGGCTCCGCCATAAATCTCGCCCACCGATGCAAACAGCGCGTCCACCGCAGGCCGGCAGGAGTTCAGAGGCGGCGATTTGTCCAGATGCACCGACACCCGGCCGTTATAGGAAGCGACCTTCATGTGAAAATCGCCAGGGGCAATAAGGATACTTCCCGGTGCCACCGGCCGCCCCTCCTCCGCTTCTTCGACCAGCAGTTGACAGGTAGTGCGAAGGCGCTCGGCCAGTAATCTGGTAAAGAGAGGCGGCATATGTTGCACTACCAGAATTGGCAGCGGGAATCCGGCCGGCAACTCGGGGAGAACTCTGCCCAGGGCCGTCGGCCCCCCGGTGGAGACGCCGATCACCACCACCCTTGGCAGAATCTTCACGACCTGCCGCATGGGCGCCACCGGCGTGACACGTGCCGGTTCCGGTGCCGCCGCCGCAGACCTTGGCGCAGACAGGTGGAAGAACTGCCGGATTTTCGGGACCAATTCTTCCCGCAGGCGGACCATTGAGCGATCCAGGGACCCTTCGTTGGAGGCCTTGGTAACGTAATCGTCAGCCCCAAGACTGAGCGCCTCCAATGTAACCGCCGCCCCGCGGTCGGTAAGCGTGCTGAACATGATCACACGCAGTTGCGGGTACTCCCGCCGTATTCGCCTCAGCATCTCCAGGCCGTCCATCTCCGGCATTTCGATGTCCAAGGTGACAACGTCGGGATTCAATTGCGGGATTCGTTGGAGTCCGATCACGCCGTTGGCCGCCGTCCCCACAACCTTGATATCGGGATCCTGTTCGAGGGCGTGCGTGACAAGGCGCCGGATGACTACCGAATCGTCCACCACCAGCACGCGGATCTGTTCTCCGGGTTGGAGCAATCTCTTGTTTACCGCTGGCATGCCGTGCTCCTCTAAGGACAGACTCCCGCGAGACGAAGTTTCTCCACCAGGATTTCCTTGGTGAAAGGCTTCATGACGTACTCGTTGGCGCCCGCCTCCAAAGCTGCCGACATCTGGGTCAACTCGGTTTCGGTGGTCACCATGACCACCACCAGCGAGGACAACTCCGGCATCTGGCGCAACCGCTTCAGCAACTCCAGCCCGTTCACCTCGGGCATATTCCAGTCCGCCAGAACCAACTTCACTACCGCCTTCTCGCCTTCCATCACCTCCAAGGCTTCCCTTCCGTTGGCAGCCTCGCTCACCTCGTAGCCCAGCTCGTTCAAGATCTTGGCGAGGATCATCCGGACGGCCCGCGAATCGTCCACAACCAGTGCTTTGGGCATCAGTTCACCTGCATTCCTTGGCCGTGCCGAAGGGCCCGGCGACGGGAGCGCCGCCGCCGGGCCCAAACACGGTCCATTGGTCGGGTTAGAACTTAAACTTCGCAATCACCATCTGTAGCCGGGCCGCCATCTGGCTCAGCTCCTGAGACGCCTTTTGCGTCTCGTTGGCGCCTTGCGTGGTGTCCTTCGCCGCCACCGCGACGCCGCCGATGTTCTTGGCGATGTCGCCGACGCCCTTCGCAGCTTCGGTCACGCTGCGACCGATCTCGCTGGTGGTCACCGTCTGCTCTTCCACCGCCGATGCGATGCTGTTCGAAATGTCGTTGATCTGGTTGATGATGGAGCCAATCTCCTCGATCGCCGTGACGGCTCCCTTGGTGTCGCCCTGAATCGCCTCGATCTTCCGGCCGATCTCCTCCGTGGCTTTGGCTGTCTGCTTGGCCAATTCCTTCACCTCGTTGGCCACCACCGCGAAGCCCTTGCCGGCTTCACCGGCCCGCGCGGCCTCGATAGTCGCATTGAGGGCCAGCAGGTTGGTCTGCTGCGCGATCGAGGTGATCACCTTGATGACGTTGCCGATCTCCTGGCTGGACTCGCCCAGCTTCCTCACCGTCTCATTGGTGGAATGCGCCACGCTGACCGCGTTCTTGGCCACTCGGGCTGACTCATTGGCGTGCTTGGCGATCTCGCGGATCGAAGCCTGCATCTGCTCGGAAGCCGAGGCCACCGAAGAGACGTTCTTGGAAACCTGCTCGCTGGCCGCTGAAACCACGTTGGCCTGCGTGGCGGTCTCTTCGGCGTTCCCCGCCATCTGGTGGCTCACGGCCATCAGCTCTTCCGAAGAGGTGGCAACCGCGGTGGCACTCTGCGAAGCGGCCTTCAACGGTTCCGTTACCTCATCCAGAGTTTTGTTCAGGCCCTCGATAACCTTGCGGAATTCGCCGTGGTGCCGGCCGGCATCGGCGCGTTGACCTACCTGGCCGTCGGCGGCCGCGTTGGCCATCGAGACGGCATCGCCGACCAGCGCCTCAATGTTTTCCATCATCAGGACGACGGACGGTATCACTTCGTCGCGTTCGGAACGGCG
>JBDKUU010000164.1:0-3919 GCA_039679525.1 Phycisphaerales bacterium
GCGAACAACTCCTCGAGCAGGCACGACATCTGCCGGACGTCCAATCCGCCGCTCTGGCTTCCTGTGGGTTCTACGTGGTCTCCGGCAGAGGATACCTGCACTTCTCCATCGAGGGACAACCCCCGGACGGGAACGGGGAACTTCCGATGGCCTGCATTCAGATGGTCACCCCCGATTTCATCAGGACCATGGGGATACCGATTGTGAAGGGACGCGACTTCTCAGAGCGGGACGTTCAGGACGGCGCTCGGTGCGTCCTCATCAATGAGTGTCTGGCTCGCAGACATTTTGCCGGGATCGATCCGATCGGCCGGCGCATCAATGGCATGCGCATTGACGGGATGCCGATCGTGGGAGTTGTGAGGGACGTCAGGGACTACGGCCAGTCGGAGACCGATCTGAATGTAATCTACACGCTCATTTCGAATGATTGCTTTCGCAGGTCGGATTTGTACGTTCGAACGAGCGGGAGGTGTGAACCTCTGATCGAGGGCCTGCGTGCGCGGATCGCCGCTCTGGACCCCGATCTGGAGACGCCGGTCCGCCCGCTTGAGGAGAACCTCAGCCATATATCGTCCACCGATCGATTCATCGGCGTGTTGCTCGGCTCGTTCTCCCAGGTCGCATTGCTGTTGGCTGCTGTGGGGCTCTACGGTTCCGTTCAGTACGCTGTGACGCAGCATACCCATGAGATTGGCGTCCGCATGGCGATTGGCGCCGCGCAGTCGAGCGTTGCCGGCATCTTTCTCCGTCGGGGCGTGCGTCTGGTGTTGTGCGGCACGGGATTGGGCTTGCTGGGCGGGTACATCGCGAGTCGGATCATGGCGAGCCTGTTCTATGAAGCCAAGGCGACGGACTGCGCCACGCTGATAGGCGCTACAGCGACGCTCTTTGCGGTTGCCCTCGTGGCCTGCTACATCCCGGCCCGCCGGGCGGCGAAAGTCGATCCGATGGTGGCGTTGAGGTGCGAGTAGGGAAGAGAGATCACAGTTGACAGTGGACAGTTCGCAGTTGTCAGCAAGAGACGACCGCGGCGAACTGGGAACCGCCAACTGTGAACTGCCAACTGCCAACTGTGAACTGAGAACTGGAGTCGCATGATGAGGATACTGTGGCAGGACGTCCGGTACGCACTGCGGATGCTGGCGAGGCGGCCGGGGTTTGCGGCGGTTGTGGTTGCGATCCTGGCGATCGGGATCGGGGCCAATACGGCGGTCTTCAGCGTGGTCAATGCGGTCCTGCTGCGACCCTTGCCATATCGGGACCCGGACCGGCTCGTCACCCTCTTTCAGCTGAGAAGGGGCGGAACTGAAACCAACATCGGATGTGCGAGGTTCGCTTATTGGCGCGAGCACAACGAGGTTTTCGAGCAGATCGCCGCCAGGCGCGGCCAACGCGTGTATCTCGCCGGGCTGGATCGTCCGCGCCAGATAGACGTGGAGGCTGTCTCGCCGTGCCTCTTTTCCTTACTTGGCGTCAAACCCGTGCTGGGACGGACCTTCCTGTCGCACGAAGAACAGCTCGGCAATCATCGCGTGGTCGTGCTCAGCCACGCGTTCTGGCAGGAGCAGTGGGGCGGCGACCCGAACGTGGTCGGCAGGATCATGATGCTGGATGGCGAGCCGTATTCGATCGTCGGCGTCATGGGACCTCAGTTCGGCCAGCCTCTGACAGATCCGTCGCCCTTCTGGCTACCCCTGGTTCTGGAGAAGAGTTATGCGGTGCTGTCGATCGCGAGACTCAGAGAAGGCGTGACGATCGAGCAGGCCCGCGTCCACATGGATTTTCTCGCACGTCAGCATGAGCAGATCGACCCCGAGCACAGCGACGGCTACACCGTTGCCGTTCACCGATACCTCGACGACCTTTTCGGCGAGGATCGCAGAACCCTCCTGTTGCTTCTGGGTTCCGCTGCATTCGTACTGCTGATCGCCTGCAGCAATGTGGCGAACCTGTTGCTGGCCCGCGCCTCGTTGCGGCGTCAGGAGATCGGCGTCCGCCTGGCCCTGGGGGCCTCGCGGGGCCGGATCGTACGTCAGGCACTGACGGAAAGCGTCATGCTCGGCACGATGGGCGGATTGCTCGGCCTGCTGGGAGCCTGGGGGATCGTGCGAATTCTGGTGGGATTGTGTCCGGTCAACATCCCTCGCATCGGTGAGACGCGTGTGGATTGGGTGGTCCTGGCGTTCACTATGGGCCTTTCCATGCTCACGAGCCTGTTGTTCGGCTTGATACCGGCCTGGAGAACCGCCGACCCTTGCGCAGGGCAGGTCCTGACGGAGGGGCTGACGAGATCCCAGACTGGCGGGGGCTGGCAACGCCTGCGCGATGGACTGGTGGTGGCGCAGATCGCGATAGCCCTGACGCTGCTGATGGGTGCGGCCCTGCTGATTCAGAGCCTGATGGCTCTGCACAAGGTGGATCTGGGTTTTCAGGCGAAAGACGTGCTCGTGATGAACGTCGAGCTGCCGCAGGTGAAGTATCCGAAGTCTGAACAACACAAGGCGTTTTTCGACCAGCTCATGGAGAACGTCCGGGCCGTTCCGGGCGTTCGCTCGGCGGCGCTGGTCTCGGTGCGGCTGGATCTGGCCCAGGGAGGAGGCGCCTCGCTCATCTCGATCGGCTCCCGGCCGGCGAATCCAGAGGAGCTGCTGGAGGTGACTGGCAGGAGGGTTGGCCGCGATTTCTTTGAAACCATGGGAATGCGGGTCCTGCGCGGCCGCACGTTCACCGAACAGGACGTCCAGGCGGAGTTGACCACACCTCCGGAGAACTTCATCATCGACGAAACGCTCGTCCGCAAGCATTTTGCCGGCACGGATCCGATCGGACAGCGCATCTACTACGATGACCAACTGAGCGGCACCGTCGTGGGGGTCGTATCGAGCATCAAGGATTTCGAGGAACTCGCACCGGACTCCGGCGTGCTCTATAAACTCTTGTCCCAGTGGTACTTCTATCATATGCAGATCGTGGTCAGGACCGATGGCGAGCCCCTGCGTCTGGCCGATGCCCTGCAAGCCCAGGTGCGGGCATTGGACAAGGATCAGACTTGCGAGCTGCATACCCTGGAGAGCATGTTGGCGGAGATGCTGGGGCCGCGTCGTTTCAGCATGTCGCTCCTGGGCGTCTACGCCGCCACGGCCCTGGTCATCGCGTGCGTCGGTCTCTACGGCCTGCTTCAGTTCACGGTGGTGCACCGAACCCAGGAGATCGGGATTCGGATGGCCCTGGGCGCCACAAGGGCTCGGATCGTCGGGACGGTCCTTCGCCAAGCCGGGCTGTTGATCGCGGTAGGTTGCGGCCTGGGACTGCTCGGCGGCTACGCCGTGAGCCGGATCGTCGCGAGCCTGCTGTACGAAACGAAGCCAACCGATCCGGCCGTATTGGCAATTGTGCTGGCGACGCTGCTTGGCACCGCTTTTGCTGCATGTTATGTGCCCGCCCGCCGGGCGGCGAAGGTCGATCCGATGGTGGCTTTGAGATACGAGTGAATGGGTAGGGTGGGGCTTGCCCCACCAGAATCGTTGTGATGGGAAAGGACGGTGGGGCAAGCCCCACCCAACAACGGGAGACAACATGAATCGACTGAGAAACATCGAGAAGTGCTACGAAACGAAGGCAGGCAAGAACTACGTCCTGCGGCAGATCAACCTGGACATCGAGGAGGGCGACTTCGTTACCTTCATGGGGCCTTCCGCGGCGGGCAAGACCACGCTGCTGAATATCCTCGGGATGCTCGACGGCGACTGGACGGGCGAATACCACCTCTTCGACAACGCGATCCACACGCTCAAGCCCAAGCAGCGCCTGGCCCTCAACAAGCAGTACATTGGGTTCGTTTTTCAGAATTTCAACCTGCTCGACACGCTGACGGTCTACGAGAACCTGGACATCCCGCTGTCCTACCGGAACATCA
>JBDKUU010000165.1:0-6435 GCA_039679525.1 Phycisphaerales bacterium
ATTATTGGAAAAGGGTGCGGCGAGACGCCGCGTTGAAGCGTAGAAGCGTTGAAGCGTGGAAGCGTGGAAGCGTTTGAGGAGCACACTCGCCGCATCATCGTTTTCTCTGAACACATCTACGCTTCTACGCATCCACATCCCGCAGGGATCTACCTCCGTGATCTCCGTGGTAAGTATCCCTAATCCGTTTCTTCTCTGTGATCTCTGTGTACTCTGTGGCGACAACCTCTTTCGCCCCTTTTCCGTTTCTTTCGGCTGAGGACTCTTTTTCTTCGCGGTCGAGCGGAATCGGTGGGGCAAGCCCCACCCTACATTCCCTCTGCGAACCTCTGCGTCCTCTGCGGTTTCACATCCGTGTCTGAGATCAGTGATCCGTGACCCGAGACCCGGCACTGAATGAACGCAGGAACATCAGAACGAAGCGAGGAAAGAACCTCTCGATCCTCGATGCCGGGCTCTTCGTTCCTACCTTCTTTCCTTCCTACGTTCCTACCTTCTCGCTTCGTCCGGCGAGGCGCGTCGTGCTCTCATCGAGCAGGCGACTGAAGAGCGTCGCCCGGCGGCCTGCGGCTTCGAGCGAGCCATCCGTACAGATGGCGGCTTCGAACTGGCGTTTGACGCCCTTTTCGCCGTTTTCCAGCGGGATCGTCATCGTCACAATCCTCGCAAGGTCCGGCTTGACCTCGGGCGCCCGCCAGATCTCCTCCTCGATCCGGCCGTCGGGCATCGTCGTCTTCATCGCGATCCAGGCGAAGTCCATCCTGTCCGCCGCCTCGCAGACCGCCTGCCACCATTGACTTTGCCCGTGCACCTGGCGGAACTTCAGTTGCAGATTCTCAAAGGTCTTTCGTTCGTTCCGCTGGCACAGGGCCGTCACGTGCTTATCGTGCAGACGGGCGATCGTCTCGTGCAGGTGGACCGCGCCCACCACCCGAAACAACAGCACGATCAATAGCAGCACGCAACTGAAGATCACCAGTGCGCTGAAGTCCTCGCTCATCAGCATGAACAGGCCCATTCCCGCGGCCGCCAGGGTCGCCAGGTAGATCGTCAGGACGGCGTGCTTCTGCTGAAGGCCCAGGTCCAGGAGCTTGTGATGGAAGTGGCTGCGGTCCGGGGCGAACATGGAACGCCGCTCCAGGAACCGCCGGAGCATCGAAAAGAGCGTGTCGAAGATCGGGATGCCCAACGCCAGGGCCGGCAACGCCAGGCCGACGACCGCGGCGGATTTGGTCATGCACATCACGCTGGCGGAGGCGATCGTAAAGCCCAGAAACAGGCTCCCGCAATCGCCCATGAAGATCCTGGCCGGGTTGAAGTTGAAGACGAGGAATCCCGATAAGCTGCCCAAGAGGGCCAGCATGAACACCGCCATGATGGGGTCGTGGCTGTGGACCGCGAAGATCGCGATCACGCCGCAGGCGATCGCCGAGACCCCCGCGGCCAGGCCGTCCAGGCCGTCGCTCAGGTTGACCGCGTTGGTCACGCCGATGATCCAGAGGATGGTGAGCAGGCATCCCCAGCCGCCCAGGGGCACGACCAGGTCGCTGGTCAGCTCGATGTCCGTGATCCGCACGCCCGCCAGGCACAAGAGGATCGTCGCGATCAGTTCCGCGAGAAACTTGACGCGGGCGGGCAGGCCCTTGAGATCGTCCACCAGGCCCACCGCGAAGATCATCACACAGCAACCGAGCAGCGTCGCCAGTTGCAGCCAGACCCGGCGGAAGGCCTCGCCGACGTTGTTGTTGACGAAGACCACCGACGCGATCGCCGCGATGGCCGCGATGAAGATCGCGACGCCGCCGATCCGCGGGACGGGCTTCTTGTGGATCGTCCGTACGCCGGGCCGGTCCACGGCCCCGATCCGAGTGGCCACCCGGATGACGATCGGCGTAGCCAGCAGGGCCAGGACCAAGGAACCGAGATAGACGGCGAGATAAGTGGTCATTGTTGATTTATGATTGTTGATGTTTGATTTGTGATTGGGCTTTCGCTCTTTCGATCAACAATCAACCATCACACGTCCCATTTCTTGTCTCCGCGTTCTCTGCGTACTCCGCGGTTTCAATTATTTAACCGCAGAGGTCGCGGAGGACGCTGAGAGAAAGGACGCATGACATCCGGGCATACTCCGTCCCCGTCGGTGACATCACTCCCTTGGGGCACGTCCTCATCCATAAGGTGATCGCAGATCATGGGAAACGCGGCAGGCCTCCTCCCGGCGGCACGTCGTTCGATTTCAGGTATTATAGCATCCATCAAACCCCGAGACAATTGTCATAAGTACGTATTCCTCGGCGGCCACGATAGATTCTGGAGCACAGGCGGCTATAATGCCCGATAACACTTCCCAGCTCGCTCCGTTCGTGTCCCGAAGCGGCGGGACGCCGCGTGGAAGCGTGAAAGCGTAGAAGCGTTGAAGCGTCCTGCGGAAGCCGTGGCTCGTGGCTCGTCTTGCCTCCGTGATCTCCGTGCCCTCCGTGGTGAATATCCCTGATCCGGTTCTTCCCTGCGTTCACTGCGTCCCTGCGTGATAGCCTTCTTATCCTTTCTGCGTACTCCGCAGTTTCAATCACTTAACCGCAGAGGCCGCAGAGGACGCTGAGAGGAGAAGATTTCGTAATTCGTCCTCGGAGGACGACGCGTGCGTCGCCCCTACCGATTCCTCACGCGCCGAATGCACTTCGCCAGGACCCGGCGGATTTCGCGGAATTCGTCCTGCATCGGCTCGTGCATCTTGCGGCCGGGGAGATTCGCCTCGCGGGCCAACAGGAGCTGGTATTCCATCTCCCGCATGCAGCTTCTTGCGACCTCGATGAATTGCCTGCCATCGCCTTCATTCCCGATGGCGGCCGCCGCCATCCGCGGAGCGGCGACGATCCGATAGCCTGCCTGCTCCAGTTGATCGATCAGAAGGCCCAGGCTCCGCGACTTGAGAAACCCCGCCAGTCGGCGAACCCTGAGCATCATCTGTTGAACATCCTTTCGCCACGCCTCGTCCACCATTTTCTCGCCCTCGCCATGCAGCCGCACGACCCGGCCGCTCTCGCTCGCCGCACACTGCCCTTGTGCACAATACGATACGCGTTCCATGCCTATCCCCTTCCTCCGATGCGGCGAGACGCCGCGTAGAAGCGTGAAAGTGTCGAAGTGTAGAAGCGTTTGCGGGGAGGACACTTGCCGCATCCTCATTCCCTCTTCCCGCTTCTACGCGTATACGCTTCTATGCAGCCACCATGTGGGTCAGCGATTCTTCCGAGGCGATCCTTGCCACGACGTGAAGGTCGTCTTGCGCCGCGTGGAGCCAATGCTCAGCGATCTCTTTCATAGAGGACCTGTCCCTGGCTCATGATTTCCCTGGCAAACATACTATCCAAGCGGACAAACTCGCGATGCATGGGCTTTGTATGAACGATCAGATCGATAGGGACCTTTTTGTTGATCTCCCGAAGCAATGAAGACACCTTCAAATGAGTCTCCATCCGCTCTTCATAGCTGGCGGGCATGAAGTCGTCCTGCGTCACGACATAAAGATCGATGTCGCTATCCTGCGTCGGTCGGCCCCAGGCATAGGAACCGAACAGGATCACTTTCTCCGGCTGAAGCGACGCCAGCGCGTCTGTGATCTGCGTTCCCAATTCGTTCGACAGTCTAACCGTATCCGTTGCCATAACCACATCTTACAGCAAGTCCATCCCCTGCGCCAATCATGTCTTGGAACGGCGGGACGCCGCGTCGCTCGTCACCCGCGACTCGTGACTCGTTCTACCTCTGCGTTCCTCTGCGCCCTCCGCGGTTTCAATCATTTTCTTAACCGCAGAGGTCGCAGAGGACGCAGAGAAAAGAGAAGCGCTATGTCCAGTCTCCTCCGTGCGCACTCCGTCCCTGTCGGTGACAACCGACGCGTGCTTCGGGAAGGTAGGAACATCAGAAGGTAAGAAGGAAAGAACCTCTCGACGCGGGACTCTTCGTTCCTACCTTCTTTCCTTCCTACCTTCTTCCCTTCAATCTCTTCACTCGCCCGACGACAGCGGCGGACGCGCGGTCCTCGGACGCAGCGACAATTGCTCGATCAATTTCTTCGCCGCCCCGTAGTCCGGACGCAGACGAAGGCAGATCCTCGCCTCGCGCATCGCGTCCTCCACGCGGTCGGTCTGGGCCAGCAACTGGGCCAGCGTGTAATGCCAGCCAACCTGGTCGTAGTCTTTCATCAAGGCCCGCTGATACTGGCGGATCGCGGACTCTTCGTCGCCTTGACGCTGGTAATAGCCGGCCAAAGTGGCGTGAGCCGAGGCCGGGGCGTCCTGGGCTTCGCATTGGACTCGGAGCTGCTCGAACGCCTTGCCCTTGGCCTGCTCGACGAGCGACTGCGTTGAATTCGGATCGGCCGACGTCGCCGCGACGATCGACGCAGGCACGGGCTGCCCCACGGCGGTCAGGGCGTTGCCGACCTGGGCCAGTCTGCCGGGGCTGTCCCCTGCCAGAGCCAGGGCCAGATCGCCCCGCTTGAGCTGCCGAATGCACATCTCAGCCGCACGTGGAAAGAGACCGCCGTCGAGCTTCACGGCCCGGGAGAGCTTTTCGAACGCCTCCGTCGCCTTGCCCTCTTCGGCGTCGCACCGGGCGGCGGCGAAGCAGGTCGTCGAATCACACGGAGCGAGCCGATAGCCTGTGCGGATGTGGCCGGTCCCATTGGGGTCCATCAGGACGAACCTCTCGATCTCGCCAGCCACGCAGTAAGTCGCGCCGAACGTCGGGCACAGCGGTCGGGCCGCATGGAGATCCTCGACGACCAGCCGGGCCCAGGGCAAAGCCTGATCCTGCAGAGATCCCGTGTTGGGGTCCACGTACGGCGTCAGGGACAGCCACTTGTACGCGGCCTGCCAGTGACGATAGTGCATGTTGTCGGGCTCGGCCTTCACCGCGGCCTCGGCATTGTCGAACAGGTACCTGTACGAGTCCTCCGAGGCGATCCACCCCTGATCCTGGAGGAATCGTTCGGCCGCGAGCACATGGTTCCATCGCCCCGCGGCGGCGCGTGCCCGATCGGCCCCGTAGATCGCCCAGACGAAGGCGGCGACGACCAGGACCAGGGCCGCCGACCGTAAGGCGGAGAGAACGTAGGAAGGTAAGAAGGAAGGAAGGTAAGAACGAAGAGTCTCTCCGGGTTCTTTCCTTCCTGCGTTCTTCGCTTCTTTCCTTCTCCCCACACCGGCCAGCGCGATCAACAGGCCGCACGTGACGGCTGTGAGCATGGCGTTGGCCGGCAGGTGTTGGCCGAAGTCGCTGAGGCTGTGAATGAGGATCGCCAGAAGGCCGAAGCCCAGGCCGTAGGCGGCCGAGCGGATCGGCGCGGACGCCACGTTCATCGAGCGGACGTAGTTGGCCCAGACTGCGACGCCGAAGAAGACCAGGGCCAGAAGACCCACTGCGCCCGTCTCTTCCGCCGCCTGGGCGTATTCGTTCTCGGCGTGCATCGCCCAGGAGGCGATCGTCGAGCGGTCGAACATGGGGTAGACGACTTCGTGCGTGCCCAGGCCCACGCCGAAGACGGGGAACTTCGTCCAGGCCAGGGCGATGTCCTTGACGATCTGCCAGCGGCCGCCCTCGGCGTCGTTGATCTCCTGGAGCGAGGCGAGTCGATCGTAGACTTCGTCGAACCCGACCCAGAGCACGCAAATGAACGCGCCCAGGGCCAGCAGGACCATGATCCAGCCCCGCCCGCGAAGCGATTGGCGCCAGGAGAGCATCAGCGTGGTGAAGCCCGCGGCGATCAGCATGCTGACCATGCCGCCCCGCGTCAGGGAGACGAACACCGTCGCGATCCCCAGGACCACCATGGCCAAAAGCAGCTTGGTCGACTTGGCCTCGGGCGAACTGAAGTACTCCGCGACCCGCACGGGCGTGACGCGATGGCCGCTGAAGGATTCGTGCATCCGCACGAATAGAAGAGCCAACGCCGCCCCGATCGAGAGATTCATGAACTGGCCGTAGTGGCTGTGATTGATGAAGGGACCGCTGTTGGCGACCTCCGTGTAGGTCGGCACGAACCAGAAGATCTTGCCGTTGCCCGCGAGATCCTGGGCCAGGGCCACCAGGGCGATCCCCCCGCCGATTGCGGCGATCGCAGCGAGAAGCCGCTTGATCCTCGCGGAATCCCGGTAGTAGTTGACCACGACGATGAAAACGACAGCGATGGCCAGAGCGAGCCGCAGATCGTGCCGGGTGGCGCGAGGATAGAAGCTCAGGGTCATCGACGAAAGCAGGTTCTTCGAATCCGGCAGATCGCCCAGCAGCTCGGTCTTCAGCGACGCCGTGTTCGGCGAGACCGTCGAAACTAGAGACGCCGGCAGCGGCACGAGCTGAATCGCCGCCGTCAGCAGAAACACCGCCACAGGCAGATACGCCCAGGTCCAGGCGCATCCCGTTCGAGGC
>JBDKUU010000166.1:0-7629 GCA_039679525.1 Phycisphaerales bacterium
TGCAGGATTCGGCAGGCCTGCTCCCACTGGCCTTTGTAGACGAACTCGTTCATGTCGGGGATCGAGTTGCCGACCGGGCAGCCGGCCCCATGGCAGAACGGGATGCCGCAATCCATGCAGCGGGCCGCCTGGTTGCGGATCGCCTCCGGCGTCAGCGGCAGGTCGATCTCGTCGAAGTCGTGAATCCGCTCCTCGACCGCCCGATGCCCGACTTCCTGACGTTTATGTTTAAGGAATCCTTTGAGCTCACCCATGGAACACCTCTTCGGTTGCGGGCGTGGTTTCGGTGTCGCGATGCTCGACGGCCCGCATCCGCTCCAACGCCTTGCGATAATCGATTGGAATGACCTTGACGAACCGGCCCACCATGTCCGCCCAGGCTCTGAGGATGTACTTGGCCCGTTCGCTGCCGGTCCATTCGAGATGCCTCTCGATCAGTTCGTACAGAACGGCCTTGTCCGCTTCCTGCCAGACGGTCTCGAGCTCGACCATGTCGAGATTGCACAGCGTGTCGAAGAGCTGCATCTCGTCGAGCACGTAGGCCAGGCCGCCGCTCATGCCGGCCGCGAAGTTGCAGCCGGTCTGGCCGAGCACGACGACCGTGCCGCCGGTCATGTACTCGCAGCCGTGGTCGCCCACGCCTTCGACGACCGCGGTCACGCCGCTGTTGCGGACGGCGAACCGCTCGCCGGCCATGCCGTTGAGGAAGACCTCGCCGCTGGTGCCGCCGTAGAGCAGCGTGTTGCCGACGATGATGTTCTCGTGGGCCATGAAGGGCGCGTTCGGCGGGGTCTGCACGACGATCCGCCCGCCGGAAAGGCTCTTGCCCAGGTAGTCGTTGCAGTCGCCGACTAAGCGAAGCGTCACGCCGGGGGCCAGGAACGCCCCGAAGCTCTGGCCCGCCGAGCCCTGCAAGACGACTTCGAGCGTGCCTTCGGGCAAGCCCTTGGGGCCGTGCTTCTTCACGATCCGGTTGCTGAGGATCGCGCCGACCGTGCGGTTGACGTTGCGAATCCGCATCTGGATCTTGGTCGGCTCCTTGCGTTCGATCGCCCCTTCGGCCTGCTTGAGAATCTCCCAGTCCATATGGTCGGCAAGCCGATCGGTCTGGGGGACGACGCAGCGGATCGCCCTGCCGTCGCTGGTGTCCGGCTGGTAGAAGACCGCGGAGAAATCGAGGCCCTTGGCCTTCCAGTGCGATAGGGCCTTCTGCATCCGAAGCCGGTCCGAGCGTCCGATCATCTCGTCGATCTTGCGGAAGCCGAGTTCCGCCATGATCTGGCGGGCCTCCTCGGCCACGAAGTACATGAACCGCTGAAGATATTCCGGCTTGCCCGCGAAGCGTTTGCGAAGCTCGGGGTCCTGCGTCGCGATGCCGTACGCGCACGCGCCCTCGTGGCATTTGCGAAGCAGCGTGCAGCCGAAGGTCACCAGAGCCGCGGTGCCGAATCCGTACCGCTCGGCCCCGAGCAGGGCCGCGATCACGATGTCTCGTCCGGTCCGCATCTGGCCGTCCGCCTGGACGCGGATGCGGTCCCGAAGACCGTTCATCACGAGCACCTGCTGAGTCTCGGCCAGGCCAAGCTCCCAGGGACAGCCCGCGTGCTTGATCGACGACAGAGGGCTGGCGCCGGTGCCGCCGTCGTGGCCGCTGATGAGAACCTCGTCGGCGTTGCCTTTCGCCACGCCGGCCGCGACCGTGCCCACGCCGACCTCGGCCACGAGCTTCACCGAGACCCTGACGCCCGGATTGCTGGCCTTGAGGTCGTAGATGAGCTGAGCCAGGTCTTCGATCGAGTAGATGTCGTGGTGCGGCGGAGGCGAGATCAGCGTCACGCCGGGCGTCGAGTGCCGCAGTTGGGCGATCTCCGCGGAGACCTTGTGGCCGGGCAACTGGCCGCCCTCGCCGGGCTTGGCGCCCTGGGCGATCTTGATCTGCAGCTCTTTGGCCTGTGACAGGTAGTGAATTGTCACGCCGAACCGGGCGCTGGCGACCTGCTTGATCGCGCAGCTCCTCGAATCCCCGTTGGGGTCGGGCTGATACCGCTTCGGGTCTTCGCCGCCTTCGCCGGTGTTGCTCATGCCGCCCAGGCGGTTCATCGCGACGGCCAGGCACTCGTGGGCCTCTTTGCTGATCGAGCCGTGGCTCATCGCGCCCGTGCAGAATCGTTTCACGATTTCGCCGGCCGGCTCGACCTCTTCGATGGGGACGGGCGTCCCCTTGGCGAACTCGAACAGCCCTCGCAACGTGCAGAGCGACTTGGCCTGGTCGTTGATCGATTTGGCGTAGATCGCGTACGAGGCGGGGTCGTTGTTCTGCACCGCGTGCTGGAGCTTGGCGACCGTCGTCGGGTTCCACAGGTGCCGCTCGCCGCTGTGTCGGAAGTGGTATTCGCCGCCGAAGTCCAGGTCCATGGCCGCCGCGGGCCGGGGCTGGAAGGCCGAGCGATGCCGCTGGAGGCTCTCGCCGGCGATCTCCTCCAGGCCGATGCCGCGAATCCGCGAGCTGGTCCCGGTGAAGTACGGGTCGACGACCTCGCGATTCAGGCCGATAGCCTCGAAGAGTTGGGCCCCGCAGTAGCTGCGAAGCGTCGAGATGCCCATCTTGCTCATCGTCTTGAGGATGCCCTTCTTGACCGCGGCGATGTAGTTGTCCGCGATCTGGACGGGCTCCATCTCGGCCGCCAGCTCGCCCTGATTCTTGAGCTGGTCGAGCGACTCGAACGCCATGTAGGGATTGATCCCGTTGGCCCCGTAGCCGCACAGCAGGCAGAAATGCATCACCTCGCGAGGTTCGCCGCTCTCGACGATCAGGCCGGCCTCGTGCCGCAGGCCCTTGTTGAGCATCGCGTGATGCACCGCGGAGACCGCCAGGAGCGAAGGGATCGCGGCCTTCGTCTCGGACACTTCGCGGTCGCTGATGATCACGAGCGAAGCCCCATCGCGGACGGCTTTTTCCGCCGAGGCGATCAGTTCATCCAGGCCGCGACGCAGAGCTTCGGCCGGGCTCGGGGCGTCGGCGTCGAACAGGGCCTGCACGGTGGCGACGCGGAAATCGCCCCGCCGCACGGCCCGCAGCCGCTCCATGTCCTCGTTCGTCAGGATCGGGTGCGGCAGCTTGAGCTGCCGGCAATGCTGGGGCGTCTCGTCGAGCAGGTTGCCCTTCTTGCCCGTGAAGGACATCAGGCTCATGACCAGCCCTTCCCGCAAGGGGTCGATGGCGGGGTTCGTCACCTGGGCAAAGAGCTGCTTGAAATAATTGAACAGCAGCTTGGGCTTTTCGGAGAGAACCGCCAGCGGCGTGTCGTTGCCCATGGAGCCGACGGGCTCCTGGCCGTTGACCGCCATCGGCATCAGGACCATGCGAAGGTCTTCGCGAGTGTAGCCGAAGGCCCGCATTCGGCGGGCGATCGTCATCGGGTCGCTCTTGACCAGCTTCGGGGCGTCGAACAGCCCGCGCAGCTCGATGCGGTTCTCGTCCAGCCATCGACGGTACGGCTTCTGCCGGGCGATCTTGCTCTTGATCTCGTTGTCTGAAATGATCCGGCCCTCGGCGGTGTCGACCAGGAACATGCGTCCCGGCCGGAGGCGGCCCTTGACCCGGATCTTCTCGGGCGGGAACTCCACGACGCCCGCCTCGCTGCCAATGATCGCCAGGCCGTCGGTGGTCACCAGGTACCGGCACGGGCGAAGGCCGTTGCGGTCCAGGACGCCGCCGATCATCCGGCCGTCCGTGAAGACCATGGCCGCCGGGCCGTCCCAGGGCTCCATGATCGAGGAATGGTACTCGTAGAACGCCCTCTTGTCCGTGCTGATGTGGTACTTGGCCCCGAACGCCTCGGGGATCATCATCATCATCGAGTGGGGCAGGCTGCGGCCGGCCCGCATGAGCAGCTCCATGCCGTTGTCGAAGCAGGCGGAGTCGCTGCCGCCGGGGACCAGGACCGGGAACAGGTCTTGAATGTCCTGGCCGAACAGGGGATTGGCCATCTTTGGCTCGCGGGCCCGCATGTGGTTGCGATTGCCGCTGAGGGTGTTGATCTCGCCGTTGTGCGCGATGCAGCGGAAGGGCTGTGCCAGGCGCCAGTTGGGGAAGGTGTTGGTGCTGTACCGCTGGTGCACGATCGCCAGGGCGGTCTTCATCCGCTCGTCCGCAAGGTCCGGATAATAGGCGAAGAGCTGCCAGGCCATGAACATGCCCTTGTAGCAGATCGTGCGGCACGAGAGGCTCGCGACGTAGAAGTCCTCGGCCTTCTCGCCGAACTGCCGGCTGACGAGCCGCTCGGCTCGTTTGCGGGCCATGAAGAGCTGCCGTTCGAGCGTTTCCTGCTCTTGTCCCCCGCCGTCGACGAAGATCTGCCGAATGACAGGTTCGGCCTCCAACGCCAGCTTGCCCAGGCAGCCGCTCGACACCGGCACGTCGCGCCAGCCGAGGACCTTCAGCCGGTAGTAGCCCAGGGCTTCTTCAAGAACTCGCTCACACTTGGTCCGAAGCTCCGCGTCCCTGGGTCCGAAAATCATGCCGACGCCATAGCCGAGAGGCTCGGGCAGCTCGAAACCCCGCTCCCCGCACTCGACCGCGAAGAACTCGTGGGGAATCTGGAACAGGATGCCCGCTCCGTCGCCGGTGGTCTCGTCGGAGCCCGCGGCCCCGCGGTGCGAGAGGTTGATGAGGATCTGCTTGCCGTATTCGAGGATCGAATGGTCCCGCGTGCCCGTGATGTTGACCACGGCGCCGATTCCACACGCATCGTGCTCGTACCTCGTTTCGTACAGACCTTGATCATGCATTCGTGTCATTGGATTCCCCGGATGGGCCGGCGTCAGAGACTGCGCACCGATACCCGCTATGACCGTCAGTATGGACCTACCATGCTACCGTGTTGGGGTCTCGTATATCATACGGCATTACGCCCCCGGCGACATGGCAGTTCCGTTAATATACACCATAAGCCCTGTTGATAACAATATCAAAATCTCTTATCGAAGCGGGCAAACGGCTGGCACGACCGTCGCTTCCACAAAAACGTGATCGTCAGAAGAGCCGCCGTCAGGCCATCCCCGCGATCCTGCCGGGGTTTGGTCTTGCCCGCGGGCACGCCCCCGAGGATAATGTCTCCATAGAATGGAGGTTCGAAACCTATGACCCAGGCGAGCATTCCTCAGCAGCTCAAAGCGAAGCAAATCGATGTCGCGACGGCCGTCGAGCGACTGATTGCGAGCCCCGGCAAGATCCCCGAATTGGTCGAGGCCCTCCAAACCGAGAAGAGCGCCGCCAGGTACCTGTACGAGAAGGCGCTGAGGTTCGTCAGCGAAGGCCGGCCGCAGTTGATCTATCCCCATTTCGACGTCTTCGCCGCCCTGCTCGACCACGAGAACAGCTTCCTGAAATGGGGCGCCGTCATGACGATCGCTCACCTGACGCCGGTCGACGCGGCGGGCCGGTTCGAGGCCGTCTTCGACAGATACTATGCCCCGATCCCGGGCCCGACGATGATCACCGCGGCGAACATCATCGGCAGCTCGCCCGAGATCGTCGGGGCCAAAGCCCACCTGACCCAACGCATCACCCTGGAGATCCTCAAGGTCGATAAGGCCCGCTACAAACATCACGGCTCTCCGTCGCCCGAGTGCCGCAACATCGCCATCGGGCACGCCATCGACGCGTTCGACGAGTTCTTCGATCGCATCGACGACAAACCCGCCGTCCTGACGTTCGTGAAACGCCAGCTCAAGAACGCGCGAAAGCAGGTCGCCAAGAAGGCCGAGCGATTCCTCCGCACCCGAGGACAAGATCGGCGTGATCACCCGCGGGCGAAGACGTAGGCGCCGGGCTTGATGGGACGGCGGAATTCGTTGAGGCCGCTGTCGGGCAGAGGGATCATGCTTTCTTCGGGAGCCTCCATGGAGGACGGGCCGACAATCAAGCCGTAGTTCTCCCCATGCGGCGAATGCCAGCGAAACTCGATCGTTATCCCCCGCTCGAACGCGGCATCGCTGAACAGGATCTCGTCGGGCCGGAACTCAGTCAAACAAGCGGGCAGCTCCGAGGGGAAATTGTCACGGTATGCCCGGCCCGTGTGCCTCCCTCCTTCAGCCACCAGCCACCGCTGGACGGCCTCGATGTCCACCTTCTCCAGCATTCGCCGCTCGAAACCTCGCAGGTAGATCGCCGCTCCCGGTCCGGCGGCCTTGATCGGAACGAGAACGACCGCCAGGCAGACGCCGGGGAACACGAGCCGCACGAGCTTATGTCCCAGGGTGAGCCGCCTGTCGAGGAATCGCACCACGACCATGGGAACGACGATGGCCGCCGTGATGAAGACGATCAGCGGCTTCAGAGCCGGGGCCAGGAGAAAGCTCTGACCGACTCCCGCGCCGCGCAGCCCTCCCACGTATTCGGCCTGGCAGATGAAATACGATCCGCCGACCGCGAGCGAGACGACGAACGCCGTCAGGACCGTGTCCGGGATCAGGGACAACCAGCGTCCCCGGGACGGTGCATCCGGCTGCTCCGTCTTCTCATCCGATCCTCCGACACGCATACGTTCTCCCTCCCTTGCGGAACCCTGAAACCGCGGACTACTCGGTCAAGCCGGTGAACTCCCTCACGACCTTCAGCGTTTCGCCGGTGTCCTCCATCTCGAAAACGCGAGGCTGGGCCGCCGGGCCGTTGGGCGAGTGCAGGACCATCATCAGCTTGCTGTCGAAGGTGGTGAAGAGCATGCCGTGCCCGCCGTCGTTGGAGTAGAGAGGCTCGGCCTGCTGGGTCCAGGGGCCCGCCAGCTTGCCCGACGCCGAGATTGCGATGCCCTCGGTGTAGCCGCCCTTGCTGAAGCTGGCCCAGACCATGTACAGCTTGCCGGTCTTGCCCTTGTACAGGTAGGGCGCGTCGGTGACATAGTCGCCGTGGGTCTCGCCCATACGAACCCAGGGAGCCTCGCTGGCGCGGAACAGTCTGACCGGCTCGCCGACGGTCTCCGACAGGTCGTCCTTGAGCCGGACGTACTCCATCGCGCCGTTGGTGATCTGCACCCACTCGTGACTGAAGACCATGTAGGGCACGCCGTCCTCGACCCAGAGCGTGCCGTCGAGCGTCATCATGTCCGGCGGCAGGGTCGAACGGTTCTGGAACGGCTTGAACGGGCCCAGGGGCGAGTCGCCCGCCAGGACCTGCGAGCCCCGAGTGACGCGGGGCAGCCAGTCGCGCCACTGCTCGGCAAACTGGTTTCGCGTGTCGAACGTCAGAAAGAGATAGTACCTGCCCTTGTACTTGTGCATTTCCGGCGCCCAGATGCCGATGACGCGGATATCGCCCCAAATATCCTCGGGAGTCCTGAAGACCGTCCTGGGCCCCTGCCAGCTCTTGAGGTCCTTGCTGGTGTACACGCGAACGCTGTTGCGGCCCGGTCCGACCATGTAGTAGGTCCGGGTGGCGGCGTCCGGCATGATGCAGACGTCCCGCATGCGGATATTCGACAGAGGCACGACCTCATTGGAGTCCTGCGGCGCGCCGCGAGGCTGCGCCCATGCCGTCGAGGCGAGGCTCATAGCAGCGATCAGCCACAGCAGGCGTCTCATGTCACGATCTCCCATATCCCGGTCAGCGTCCGAATTGCAGGAGCGGCA